>JAEETF010000004.1 GCA_016290195.1 Bacilli bacterium
CTATTCCATTGTTTTTCAGTATAACCTTTAATTAATTTTTCATATATACTTCTACCAACTAAAGAAATGGCTTGTTCTTCTAAATTTTTAGGTTCTCCTACTATTTCACGTTTTTCTTCATTTATATGTCTTAATGCATCTTCAGGTGTAAATACATCATTCCATATTTTAGAAAATGTATTCATATTAAATGGCATGTTATATACTTCATTACCTATTCTAGCAATTGGTGAATTAGTGTATCTATTGAATTCAACAAATGAATTTACATAATCCCATACATCTTTATAATCTGTGTGGAAGATATGAGCACCATATTTATGAACATTAATTCCTTCAATATTTTCTGTATAAACATTCCCAGCTATATGATTTCTTTTATCAATAACTAAAACATTATAACCTTTATTTTTTAATAAATTTGCACAAGTAGCTCCAAATAATCCAGCTCCTACTATTAAATAATCATACTTCACGTTTATCAGCCTTTCTAAATATTTTTTCTTTAATCATTTTACAATAATAAACTAAATATTTCCTATAAATAATTACAGTTATAGTTAATAGTAATAATTGCAATACATATTCAATTGGTGAATTAATATATGTTAGTAAGGAAATAGTAATCATAACAAATATTAAAAAATAATTTGAAAAAATTAATTTAGTCTTCACATATTTTTTTGTATCAATTAATCTATATGTAAATACAATAACATAGCTTAATAAAGTTGCAAGAGCAGCGCCATGAACTTTAAATAAAGGAATAAATATAAAATTCAATATTATATTTAATATAGCACCAAGAAGCGCTGAATATAAAAAGCCTTTACTATCTTTATGAACATTATATGAAGTTGATAAAAATGTTGATGATGTTAAAAAAACATAACCAATTGCTAGATATGGAACATACATCCAAGACATATAAAAATCATCAGCAACATATATTTTAAATAATGGTTTAATAATAATTATTAAAAGCATACTACTTATTGACAATAAATAAAATAAATTTTGAAATATATTATTATGATATTTTTCAAAATCCTTACTATCTTTTTCAGCAATTGCTGAAAAAAGCCAAGCTTGGTTAAAAATAGTACCAATCATAGTTAGCAAACTAGGTAACTTATATGATATAGCATATAATCCATTTGCATCACTACCGATGAACGAAGAAATCATTACTTTATCAGATGAATTAATAATCCACCATAAAAATGACGTTGGTAACAAAACAAGTGAATACTTTAACATTGATTTAAATAATTTTTTATCAAAATATTTTTTAGAAATACTAATTTTAATTTTTCCAATAAAAATTGCATATAAAATTGTAAAAATATTTGAAATAATATAAGCTAAAAAATAACCATAAATTGCCATATTAAACACAACCAAAAATAGAATAGCAAAAACTGCTATTAATAATGTATTTAATATATTTCCAATAGAAAATTCAGTTAACTTTTCTTGACCCTTTAAAAAAGATAAAAATATTTGAGAAAATGCTAATAATGATAAATGTATATAAAATAATAAAGCATAATTTTTATAATCATTAAACAAATATAATATTGGAATAGATGATAAACCAAAAAATAAACATAAAATTCCACAATTAATACCAATGTTTATAATTTTTTCTTTAGAAACATCTTTATCCAAAGAAAATCTAAAAACTGATTCAACAATATTTAATGTAAGTAATGGATATACAAAATTGCATATAGTAAATAATAAATCTATAATACCATATTGAGATGTAGATAGTTTCCATGTATAAATTGGTAGCAAAAAGAATGTAATAAGTTTTGTTGACATATTACTAATTGCAAAAATAACTGTATTTTTAAATAGATAATTTATTTTATTCTTCATATTATACTCCATGTTTATTTTGAATTCATCTTTTTGTATGCTTTTTTCTCTTTATGTATTGCAAGCTTAGTCATAGTAACTGGAAAAAAAGATGATAAAAATAGATATATTTTTCTTTTTAATGAAATATCAACCTTGAAAGGAATAAAAATATCTCTTTTAAGTTGTTTTTTACATTCAATATATTCTTTTTTATATTTTTTTACGGAATTTGTTTTAATAATACCATTTAATATACTATTATTAAAGCATCTTTTATGAAAAAGCCAAGCATTTTTTAAAGAATTAGATTCATTTTTAAATAAAGATTTTTGAATATCTAATGATTTGAGCCCATTGTAATTGCTTTTTAAATTAAATGATCTCATTGCACTATTAAAATTATATATTTGATGATAAATTTTCTTATTTCCTATTGCAACTTTAGATGTATATTGTAGACAAGTAATATTAAAAAGCATTCCCTCTCCATACCAAATGTCTTCATTAAATAATATATTATTTTTACTTAAAAAATCTTTACAATACATTTTATTCCAAACAGCAACATCAATATTTCCAATATAAATATCTATCATAGCTGTTTCAGAATTAATATAATCACTATTGTTTTTATTTATACTTTTATTATAAATATTATAGCAAGTATTATTAAAAGCAAGATAAGTATCGGGATACTTTGTAATTAGATTTAATAAATATTCAACATAGTCCTGATCAACCCAATCATCGCCATCAACAAAAGTGACATATTTACCAGTTGAAATATTCAATCCAGCATTTCTAGCACTACTTACCCCACCATTTTCTTTATGAATAACTTTTATTCTATTATCTTTTTTTGCCCATTGATCACATATTTCTGGGCATTTATCAGGAGAACCATCATCAACTAAAATTATTTCAATATTTGAATGTGTTTGAGATACTAAAGATGAAATACATTCATCAACAAATAATTCAACTTTATATATTGGAACAATAATAGATACTAAAGAATTATTCATCATACACCTTCTTACTTTATATTATTTTTTAAATAATTTATTGTATTATTTTTTTCTTTTTCTAAAATGCTATCACATTTTTTATAATCAATTTTTTTATTATAAAAATCTTCAATATTTGAAATATCATTAATTATACATTCATTTAAAGATAATCTATTTAATAAATCAGATAATTTATTACTGTTACCTTCACTATTATTTCTAATTAAAGTACAAAATTTTGAATGTGTTTTAATTGAAAAAATACTTCCATGAAACGTATCAGTAATAATAAAATCAGCATGCTTAAAATAAGCAAATACTTCAAAAGGATTAACAGTTATATCAATATCAGCAATTTTTTGATACATACCTAAACTAACAATTTTTTTATTATGTTTTTTAGCAAATTTTTTTATAATTCTTTCTTCTTTTTTTGTTAATCTATTTGGATATGCATATACAATAATATAATTATCAATATTAACATTATCTATTACATCTTTACTGAAATCATACATTAAAACTGGATCTAAATTTACAGTAGGTTTTATATCTGTAAGTTCATAAACAGTATTAAAAGAATTATTATCTCTAACAGAAATTGATTTAAATTTTCTAAGCATATCTCCTATTTCCTGAGATATATTATATTTATTCAATCTTTCTACATTAGTCTGACCAAAAGAAGCTGCATAGCTTATTACTGGAATATTATCAAACTGATAACCAAATAATTGTCTAGAATATCCAACAGGATATGTTTGCAAACAATTAAAAACTTCGTCAGAACCAATAACTAATTCATCAATATTTTTTGGTAAATAGTTTTTTTCTCTACCACATAAAAAAGGAATATATTCTTTTTCAAACCAATTATTATAATTATTAATTATTCTTTTTTTCTTTAAATAATTAAAAATATTTAGATTATTTTTTATTTTACTAATATAATCTTTTTTTATTTTAATAATAGATTTTTCAAATTGATAATCAACAAAGCATACCTCGTATCCTAAATTTTCAATTATTTTTTTTAATCCATATGCTTGCAAAA
The DNA here is from genome assembly GCA_016290195.1 of Bacilli bacterium. Classification (GTDB taxonomy): domain Bacteria; phylum Bacillota_I; class Bacilli_A; order RF39; family UBA660; genus UMGS1045. The sequence continues at coordinate 3,931 of JAEETF010000004.1, forward strand.
AAGATCCATAATTATGAATTCTTTGCATAGACATAATTCCAATTTTCATAAAATCACCTACAAACTGATAATTTTTTTATTTTTGAATAACACCATAATCCTAATTTACCAAAAACTAATGGTAAAAGAGTTAATTTCTTTTTAAATGGAATTTTTTTATCAATAAAAATGTTTTTTCTGTATTTTTTTATATAACCATATACATTATTTTTAATTTCTTTATAATCCTTATTATTTGGAATATTTAAATAAATATCTCTACTCTCTATTAAGATTCTAGTCTCTGCAGATTTAATAATATTTTTATATTTTTTAGAGACGAAATCATAAATATCTAATGTAAAATCTAGTGCAGTAAGTCTATCAATGGAAAACTTTTCATTCATTATACTTTCGTTTCGAGCAACAAAATAATAATATACAACTAAATTTGTTACGGCAACACCATTACTTTTAGCAATAATTTTATAAGTAGTTCCTAAATCCTCATATTTCTTTTTATAAGGAAATCTTATATCTTTTAATACCTTTTTATTAAATAGTTTTCCAGCTGTTGAGGAAGAATAAAGTGTATTATATAATAATTGTTCCATTGATGAATTATTATTTAATATTGTTAAATTATTTATATAATTTTCATCAAATGAATTATCAAAATTGTAATTACAATCAGTAATACGTTTTATTTGACCAATTGAAATATCTTTTTTTGTTTTAATAATAGATTCATAAAGAACTTCTATAGAATAATTTGGAACAAAATCATCACTATCAACGAAATATAAATATTTTCCTTTTGCTACATCAATACCGGCATTACGTGCATCAGATAAACCGCCATTTTCTTTATGAATTACTTTTATTCTATTATCCTTTTTAGCCCAATTATCACACATTTTTGGGCATTTATCAGGAGAGCCATCATCAACTAAAATTATTTCTAAATTTGAATAAGTCTGATTAGTTATCGAATTAATACATTTATCTAAATATTTTTCAACATTATATATTGGAACAATAACAGATATTAAATCATTTTTCATTTAAAAGTCATCTCCGTATCAAGTATTGATTTATATGGTAATATTTCATCACTATCATGCAATATATGTGTCCAAACACATGTAATAGTTAATACAAAAATCAAAATAATAACAGCATATTTTTTAATTTTACCATTATAATATTTTTCAATAAAATATGGAATAGATATTATTTGAAAAATAGTAAAAAAGTATGAAATTCTAAGAATAATGCTCATTACACTACCCAACACTATAAACAATACTGCAAGAGATTGTATTAAAATATATTGTTCATCTATTGAAAAAGTATAATTATTTTTCTTGCTATTTTTTTTAGTTTGATTATTTTTTATAAAAGTATAAATCATAAAAAATAACAACGCAAAATTAATAGTAAAAGGAATTATTTGTAAATCTGGTTCAATATAATCAGAATTCAAATATGATCTAAATCGTGTTAACTTTAAAGCATATTCTATTGTATGAATAAATAGATCTTTATACGCAAATGAAAAAACTAATAAAAGTAAAAAGCCAAATATATATTTATAATCAATTTTAATTTTAAAATGCTTAATTATTCTTTCAAGTAAAAATATTGGAATAAAAACAATACTTATTGTATGCATTAAAAATGCAACAAAAAATAATAATATAAACAATAAATACTTTTTATTATGAATATAATGTGTATAGCCTAACAAAATTAATGATATTGATATATATTGTCTTACCATATTTAGAGAAACAAAATAAAATGTTCCTAAAAAGAAAATTAAAATACTTAATACAGGATTTTTGCTATATTTAAAAATACAGTAAAAAATAAAATAGTATATTAATGCTGAACTAATAATAAATATAATATAAAAATTGTTAAATTCGAGTGAAATATAATCAATAATTTTAAATCCAAATTCCAAATTATTAACATCTCCACCATTAAACAAAGTAAAATAGTCACTTACATATCTATACATATAATCTGTTCCAACATCATATCTTAACGCTGCAACTAAGAAAAATGGAACACAAGACATAAATGCTAAAAAGATATAGAATATATCTTTTTTCTCTTTTTTTGATGCAAAATATGCAAAAAAAAGAGAAATAATAAGCATCAATATATATATAATCATTAAATCACCTCAAGTAAATTATTTTCGATTTGTTATTCTATCATAAAAGTTCCATGAAAACTTAAAAAAATTATAGCCAAATTTAGTACAATTTAATGCAACTCTATCTCTTTTTGGTATTTTTTTATCTTTAAGAACTTTTTTTCGATTACTATTAATGTAATCCATCATTATTTTTTTATTCTCATTATCATTTACATTTGATTTAGCAAGTTGGGTTAATGTACTTAAATATGCATACATTAATCTACGATTACATGCCAAATCTAAATTAGGATATTTTTTTCTTAAATAATCTGTCATTTCCTTAGTTGATGTAATTAAATCCATTTTTTTGATTGAAAATTTATTATTAGAAATTGAATCTTTGCGAATAATATAATTATATTTACTAAAAGATCCAACTGATATTTTATTACATTGATCAATCAATTTATATGTAGTAGCTGCATCTTCAAATACCCTTCCCTTTGGGTATCTAACATTTTTAAATAATTTAATACTATATAATTTTGCCCATGCAGACAAATCAATACCGCAATCATATAATATTTGATATAAAACATCTTCACTACTTAAAATATCTCTAACTTTAGTTTCTTTTTTTATTATTTTACCAGTTTCATAAATAACTGTATGCGAACAAATAGATAAATCTGTTTTATCTTCTCTAATCATGTTATATAAGAATTCAACATAATCATCATCAATATAGTCATCTGAATCAATAAATGTTATATATTCACCTTTTGCTATATCAATACCAGCATTACGAGCATCAGATAAACCGCCATTTTCTTTATGAATTACTTTTATTCTATTATCCTTTTTAGCCCAATTATCACACATTTTAGGGCATTTATCAGGAGAACCATCATCAACTAAAATTATTTCTAAATTTGAATATGTTTGATTAACAATAGATTTAATACATCTATCTATATATTGCTCAACTTTGTAAATTGGTACAACAACTGTTATTAATGGATTAGAAACTTTTTTCATATTTCTTTTTACCAAATTTAGCTTTTAAGAAGCTAGTTCCTTTCTTCCACCAATTAACTTTTTCCATACTCATTACTTTAACTTCTTTATAATTATATCCTTTAGTATTTAACCAAACATCAAATAATAATTCTGATACTCTACCATAAAATCTTGCATGAAAACTATCATATTTAGAATTATCTACTCTTTTTTCAAGTTCAAATAAAATATCAAACAACCATGAGCAATATTCATCAAGTTTTTCTTTTTTCATGATAAACATATTAAACATATGAGCACTGGTTCTCTTTTTTAGTTTTTCAAATTCAGGATAGTATTCTGAATATTTTTCTTTAATAATATCACCAGTAATATCTAGTGGTTCAACATATAAGGTATTAGCATAATGACTATATAAATTTTCTATATAATATTTTCTCAATTTAGAAACTATTATGTCAGTACTATCAAATATTTTACTTGCTTCATCTAAAGTTAAAACACTATTTATTAAATTATTCTTATCTATTTTTTTAGATGCAAAATGTCTTCTATAATGAGCAAGTCCAATATATTCAGCATCTAAATTTTTCCAAGCCCAATAAAGACCAGTTAATTCACAAAAATATGGATTTTTAACTGATATATTATCACCAGTGTTATCTTTAGTATAACCTAAATCTGTTTTACCTTCTGCCCCTACATGAAGTGGCATATACATTTCATCATTTGGCATTTGATATTTTTTATGTGTAGCAATTATAGTTCGTACATCTTTTTTCACAAAATCACTCCATATCATTATATAAATAAAAAAGCTAAGGAAGTAAGTAATATTTTACTTATTTTACTTAGCCCCTCTACTTTTAAGTACAGCTTCAAAAGTTTTAAAAAATATTTTAATATCTCCCTTTAATCCCCTTGTAGTCGCATACTTCTTATCTAATTTTAACCTTGCTTCAAAACTAATATCACTACGTCCTGATACTTGCCATAAACCAGTAAGGCCTGGTTTACAAGTAATAACATAGTCATAATATTTACCCATATCTTTTCTTTCACCTGGCAAATATGGTCTAGGCCCTACTAAACTCATATTACCAATAAATATATTAATAAATTGTGGAAATTCATCAATAGAACATTTTCTAATAATTTTACCCACTTTTGTAATTCTAGGATCATTATGTAATTTCTTGTTTTTAGTATATTCTTCTCTAATTTTAGGATCATTTTCCATCATTTCATTTAATACTTGTTCTGCATTTGGAACCATAGATCTAAATTTAAATAATTTAAAATGTTTACCATTTTTACCTATTCTTTCTTGAGTAAATAATACTTTATGAAAGTCACCAGTTAGCATATAAGCTATTTTAACAAATATATAAAAAATAATGAAAAAAATAATTCCAAATAATGAGCACATTATATCTAAAAATCTTTTAATAAATAAATATAATTGTTTTTTAGTAACTAATGATTCATCTATTGAATCAGTTAAAACAAGCTCCTTATCATTCATATTTTTTCACCCCAATTTATATTTATATAACATTATTATTATAACATATTATAATTATCTTTCCAAGCGAATAATAAAATTTACACATTAGTTTATGTAAAGATGTAAAGATTGTTACATAGTTTAGCACTTTTTATTTATTTTGTAAAGCTTTTTAATAATGGTAAATATTGCAAAAAAGAAGGAATTTACTATTTTTTTCGGTATATATAATATGAGGTGTCTTTATGAATTACTATACTGAAATTAAAAATGAATTAATTAATAATGAAATAAATAGAAAAGTTAAAAATTATTCAATTAATAAAAGTGATTTAAATACTTATTATAATGTTGGAAAACTATTATCTGAAGCTGGTAAACATTATGGTGAAAGTATTATTAAGGAATACTCTAAAAAATTAACTACTGAATTAGGTAAAATATATGATGTATCATCATTAAACAAAATGAAAAAATTTTATTTTTTAAATAAAAAATTGGTGACACTGTCGCCAAAATTATCTTATAGTCACTATGTTGAGTTATTACCATGTACTAACTTAAATCAAATAAAGTATTATATCAATCAAATTGAAATTTATAATCTATCAGTAAGACAATTAAGAGAAAAAATCAAAAATAAAGAATATGAAAGATTAGATAATAATACTAAATTAAAATTAATTAATAAAGAAGAAGAAAAAATTACTGATTTTATTAAAAATCCAATAATTATTAAAAATAAATATAACATTACTAATATTAGTGAAAAAATGTTAAAGAAATTAATACTTGAAGATTTAGAAAATTTTTTGTTAGAACTTGGTGATGGATTTTCTTATATAAGTAATGAATATAAAATTAAACTTGGTAATTATAATAATTATATTGATTTATTATTATTTAATTATAAGTTTAATGCTTTTGTAGTTATTGAACTTAAAGTAACAGAACTTAAAAAAGAACATATTGGTCAAATAGAAGTATATATGAATTATATTGATAATAATTTAAAATCTATTGATCAAGATAAAACTATTGGTATTATTATTTGCAAAGAAAATAATGAGTTTATTATTAAATACTCTAGTGATAATAGGATAATTACTAAGGAATTTGTATTAAATTAGCACTCATACTTGACAAGTGCTAAAAAAGTGATATAATTAAAGTGTAATGAGAATTAAATCACTCATTATAGGTATAATATTATATGGTGCTACCTAATCGTAACACGTTATGAAAGGAAGATGATTTATATGATGTTAGTACCTAGAAGAAATAATTTTGATTTATTTGATGACTTTTTTGATGGAGACTTTTTTAAAGGAAAAAATAAAAGTTTAATGCGTACAGATATCCGTGAAAAGAAGGATAAATATTTAATTGATATTGATTTACCAGGTTTTGATAAAGAAAATATTCATTTATCACTTCATAAAGGATATTTAAATATATCAGCAAAAGTAAATAAAGAAAATAAACATGATGAAGATGAAAAATATGTTCATCAAGAAAGATTTTATGGTGAATGCTCTCGTAGTTTTTATGTTGGCGATGATGTTAAAGAAGAAGATATTAATGCTGAGTTTAAAAATGGTACATTAATGATAGATATACCTAAGAAAAATCGCGAAGATAAAGAAAACGAAATTAAAAGAATTGAAATAAAATAAATCAGAAATGATTTATTTTTTTCGTAAAGTAATGTAAAAATAAAAATTAATTGGTTGAATTAATTAAGTATCTATGTATAATTAAATTAGGAGGTATTATATGACAGAAATGGAGACATTAGCAAAGTTAGAAAAAGATGAGATAAAAAGTCTTGCTTTGCTTAGCCTTGATGGATTAGTAAAAAATGGAGGAGTTATAACTACTGATCAGATTCTTTCAACTTATGTAAGAATTAAAAATGAACTAGAGACGAAGCAACAAATGGCTATACAACAAATTGGAAATCAATCTGATTTTCGTTTTGATGCAAGTAAAATATTTTAGAGAATTTATTCTCTTTTTTTTATTACTATTTTATGATATGATTTATATAGATTGTATAGGGGGAATATATATGTCAAAAGAAACTATATTTTTATATCAATTATATGCTACTTTCTATAAGTATGGACTTAAAAGTGTGAATATAAGTAAGGAATCATTAAAATTCTTTTTACCATATCTTAAAAGTATGTTAGAAGAGGATAAATTAGAAGAACTTGCTTCACTTTTTGTTGCAAATGAAGATGGATTATATGAACATTATTTAGAAATTGTTTCATCTTTTGATCCATTGTTTGCCGAAAGAGATGGTAATAAAGTAAATCTTTTATTGGATAGTGAGATGGCTAAATTATTTTATAATGGTGAAGTTGAATACATTGGCGAAAAGGTAGCAATCTTAAGAAAGATAAAGGAAAAGGAAAGGGTAGTTTATGAGAATAACTAGGGATTTTAAAGATTATGAAATTCTAGATGCTGGTAATGGTGAAAAATTAGAACGTTGGGGTAGTATTATACTTAGAAGACCTGATCCACAAGCTATGTGGAATGTTTCTGATTATTCATTATGGAAAGATGTTCATGCTCATTATATTCGTAGTCATAAAGGCGGTGGATATTGGGATTATAAAAAGAAATTACCTGATAATTGGGTGATTAATTATAAAGATTTAAAATTTAAAGTAAGTCCAACTGATTTTAAACATACTGGTCTTTTTCCAGAACAAGCTGCTAATTGGGATTACATGATTTCTAAAATTAAAAATAGTAATCGTCATATTAAAGTACTTAATTTATTTGCTTATACTGGAGGAGCAACAATAGCTTGTTCTTATGCTGGTGCTGATGTAGTACACGTTGATGCAGCTAAAGGAATGGTTGCTTGGGCTAAAGAAAATATGCATCTTTCTGGTCTTGATGATAATAATATTCGCTTTATTGTTGATGATTGTTTAAAATTTGTTATGCGCGAAGCAAGACGTGGAAATAAATATGATGCGATTGTAATGGATCCACCTTCATATGGACGTGGACCAAATGGAGAAGTATGGAAGTTTGAAGATAGCTTATATAAACTAATAGATGCATGTATGGATATCATATCTGATAATCCATTATTCTTTTTGATTAATTCATATACAACTGGTATATCAAATACTGTTCTTGATAATATTTTAAAAACAACAATTTTGAAAAAATATTCAAGCGGTAAAGTAGAATCTGGTGAAATAGGTCTTCCTATTACGCGTGATAATTTAGTACTTCCATGTGGCATTTATGGTTTATGGGAACAAAATGATTAAAATAATTTACGAAGATAATCATTTGCTAGTTGTAGAAAAGCCAATTAATATCCCAGTATGTCCTGATGAAACTGGTGATGATAATGTTCTTGATATGCTTAAAAAGTATTTGAAAGAAAAATATAATAAACCAGGCAATGTTTATTTAGGACTTGTTCATAGACTTGATAGACCTGTTGGTGGTGTGATGGTGTTTGCAAAGACGTCAAAAGCAGCGTCAAGACTCGGAAATCAGGTTCAAAATCATATTTTAAAAAAAGAATATAATGCTGTTGTATATGGAAATATAAATAATAAAGGTAATTTTATCGATAAATTACTCAAAAATGAGAAAACTAATATATCTAGTGTAAATGAACGTGGTAAATTAGCTGAATTAGAATACGAAAAAATTAAAAATGTCAATAATATGTCTCTAGTTCGTATACATTTGAAAACTGGCAGATCACATCAAATCCGTGTTCAGTTTTCTTATCATGGCTATCCACTTTATGGTGATCAAAAATATAATAAAATGGCTAAAGTTGGGGAACAACTTGCTCTTTGGGCAACATCATTAACATTTGAACATCCGATTACAAAAGAAGAATTAGTATTTAATAGTGATATACCCAATGTATATCCTTGGAATATATTTTAAGGAGATGATATTATGCCAGATTATTTGGAAGGATTTAGAGTATTTGGCCTTTCACTTTTAGTTGTTTGCGGTATAGCTATCGTAATAGTAATTATTTTTAAAATTAAAAATGGCCCCCATTTTACTAAAAAAGCAAATTCAAAATACTATCATTTTGATATAGAACAATTACTAGAACACATTCCAGAGTTAAGCGATAGTGAAATTAATGCAATGGGTATTGATTATACTGAAATAAAAAATGAATTAAGAGAACTTTTTGAGAAAACTGTTATTTTTAGAGAAACTAGTAATTATGATGAACTTAAAAAAGTAATTAGTGATGAATTATTTCATAGATATGAAGTTGAAGATAAATTAAAAAAATTTGATAATTATAAAAGTATTACTAAATTCTATATATACGAAATCAAACAAGAAAAAAATAAATTTTTAATTAATTGTATCGTTTTGGCTAGTCCAAATGATAATGAATTAAAATCTGATTTAGAAAAATATGTGGTTTTAAAAATTTCTTATACTAAATCAAACAATACTGAGCAAACTAAGTGCCCAAATTGTGGTTCAGAACTTGATGGGGATATTTGTCCATATTGTCGTTCATCAGTTAACATTGAAAGTTCAAATCTGATACTTGTTGACGAAGAAATATTAGATAGTAGTACTACAGTAAATTTAGAAGAATTATGAAAATAATTCTTTTTTTACATTGTATTAACAATAGATGTATTTACAAAACAAAGAATAATTAATATACTTATTATGAATAATGATAGGAGGATTTTATATGATAAATGTGTTAGAGGTTTTAGATACAAGCTATGAACACTTTTTTGATTCATATATCAATAAGTTTTTTGACACTTTTAATCTTCCATATCAATATGGTGTTCCTATCCTTGTAATTCTTGTAGTAGCCGTTGCTTTACTTTTAGGGGCTATTACAGTAAAAAAAATATTATTAAAAAAGCCACGTAGTTTTATAGAAAATAAACGAGATGAAGAAATAGAAAAAACGAAAACTTATGTTTTTAATGAATATGTAAAAATATTGCAATATATTTCTGATTTTAAATTTCAAGAAATAGGTAGAAGTATTAATCCAACCATTGTTAATAACTATATTGATAAAATGAGTGAACTTCGTGAAAAAGGATATAAACGAATTATGAGTGATTTTAATAATGTATATTGCTCTATTAATTATGTTCGTAAAATAGAAGATAAAGAAGTTATTGAAGCTCTTCTTACTATAGAATTACGTGATTATGTTGTTGATGCAAATGACAATGTGGTTGCAGGTAGTAAAAACTTAGTTAGAAGAACAATTTCTCTAATGCTTGAAAGAGAAACAATTTGTCCACGATGTGGAGCTGATATTGATTATAGTAGTAATATTTGTCTATATTGTCGTGCAACACTTTCAATAGATGATCATTATTCTACTTTAGTAAAAGAAAAAATAGTTAAATAAAAGGTGATTATATGGATGAATTAATAAGTCTTGATAGTACATTTTCTGTTGAATCGTTCTTATCTAAAGTTAATAATATTTTTGTAATGTTATGTACTTCAATGATGACAAATAATTTAAAAAGAGTAGATCATTTTATTGGAGATAATTTATATAATAGACTTCAAAGTGAATTAGATGAATTGAATGATAATAATCTTATTCATATGTATGATGAATTGAATGTTAAAAATTCATATATTGATAAAGTAGAAATTTTGGATGATAAATATATAATTGATGTAGTTCTTACTTCTCGTTATTTATCATATTATATTGATAAAACAACTAAAGATTATGTTAAAGGAGATAGAGAATATCGCCTTGAAAAGGCAAATTATTTAAGATTCACAAAAAAGATAATTACTAAAAATTTAGGTATTGTTCAAAAATGTCCAACTTGTGGAGCTTCTATGGATTTGAATAATACTGGTATTTGCCCATTTTGTAAAAAAGTTTTTAGTCAAGAAGATTATGATTGGATTCTTGAAGAAATGAGGTAAACTAATGTACATAAAAAAGTATGATAGTAGTTTAATTAATAAGTATATAAATGAAGAAAAAACTCCTGATTATAATATATATGATCTTCAAAATGATGAAGCTTTTATGAGTGAAGTCATAATGACTACTCATAATAAGGAATATTATAGAAGATGTTCAGATAATTTAAAGAAAAATCAAAAATTTGTATTATTTGTTGTTGAAACTTTCATTGATGATGAAAAATTTGTATCCTATGTTGTTGAAAATTATTTTAATGAAACAACAGATGAAATAAACCGTGGTGAGATGCAAATAAAACTAGCAGGTTTAAGTGATAAATACGATTATAATTATTTAAAAGAATATGCCAGTAGTGCAAAAAGATTTTATTTATATGAAAAATCAATTGCAGATATGATGTTAGATACTATTAAGAATCCTAATTGGAAAAAAGAACTTGGTACAGGGTTTAAATTGTATATGGAATTCTTTAAAGATAGTAATTTAATTACTTTCTATATGGCTAGTAATGTGTTAGAAGAATTACTTCCTGAAGAAACTATAGAAAATGAACTTCATAAAAAATATGATAAACAACCTAATTTAAACAATATGGAATTATATACTTATATTATTTCAATTGTTAATAAATATGACCATTTTTTAGCTGATTATTTGGAATTGAATGTTCATGCTATGGATTTCGCTGTTGAAAGATTAAAAAAGGCAGTAAATGAATGGGATAAATATGATGCAAAAAAGATAACTAAAATTATAGAAGAAATATATGTATATTTAAATAGTCAAAATAAAAATATAGATAAAGATAAATTATTAATTTATTTAGTTAATAATAGAGGCTATAATGATAAATTTTTAAAAAACGACAAATATGTTGAAATCTTAAGAAATTTTTATAGTTATAATCCTAATATTGATTATAGTAATATGGAATTAATACCAGATGAACTATTTTTAGTTAATGGAATGGATGAAATAATACATAAATATTTACATATTGATAATAAAAAAAGTAATGTTACATATGTAGATTTTAGTAAGAATAAATAAAAAATATTTACGAGTCGTAAATATTTTTATTTTGTATGATTATACTTATTTATTATTTCTTCTTTTGAATAAAATTCATCAAGCCCATTTTCTTTTTTAATAGATTGATTTTCATTTTTTAAAATATATTCAAGATTCACCTCTAAGATAATTATGTCACAATGTTATTGAATAATTAGATAAGATGTGCTAAAATTTATGTATAGTAGGGGTTTATAGGAGGTTGGAAGAGTGAGAAAATTTAAATTAATTTTTGTATTTTTATTAGCAATTTTTATGTTTAATGGGAAAGCATTTGCAGCAAGTGCTAAATTATCAGTAAGTACAAATGAAGTGTTTGCTAATGAAGGTTTTAAAGTGATGGTTGATATGAGTTCTGCGGCTGCATGGGATATTCATGTTACAGCATTTGGACCAGTTGAGGGATGTACAATTAATCAATCAAATGCTTCTGCTGATGGAACAGATGAAGATCATTTATTTATAGCCAATTGTATTGCTACTGAAGAAGGAACAATAAAATTGGTATTAAATGGTGATATAAAAGCAGCAGAAATGAAAGATGCATCTGAAATATCTGATACAGTATCAGTAAATGTAAAAAAAGAAGTTATTGAATTACCAGCTGTTCAAGAACCAGAAGAACAAGTAATTGATACTCCACAAGTACCAGTTACTGATAATACAGCTATTAATGAAAAGAAAGAAGAAAAAATAGAAGTAAAGGAAGAACCAAAAGAAGAACCTAAACCAGTAGTAAAATCAGATAATAATAATGTTAGAACAGTTATAATTAATGGTGTTGAAATTCAAAAAAATGCTGAAGGTATATATGCAACTAATGTAAAGAAAAGTGTTGCAACTGCGAATGTAGAAATTCTTCCAGAAGATGAAAAAGCAACAGTTGAAGTACGCGGTGTTTATAATTTAAATGTTGGAAATAATAGTTTCGATGCAACAATTACATCAGAATCAGGAATTAAGAATATTATTAAATTAAAAATTACACGTGCAAATGTATATGAAATTGATGAATTAGAAACAGTTTTAAATGATAATAATATTACAGATAAAGAAATATCTATAAAAGATAATATGATATTTAATGAAGAAATATTAAATATAATTAAAAATAGTAATAAATTAGTATATTTCAATTATATTGAAAATAATAAAATATTATATAGATGGATATTAGATGGTAGTAAAATAAATAATAAGGGAATATTTACTGCTGAAATTGAATTAAGTAGTGATGATAAAGATAATGTAAAAGAAAAACTTAATGCTGATGATATGATAAAAATAATTTCTTCTGATGAAAGCGAAGAATTAGAAGGTATTAAATTATATGTATATGTTGGAAATAAGTTCAAAACTGGAGATAACTTAAAAATATATATAAAAGATAAGTATCATGATGAATATAGCATTTTATATGAAAATGTTGCTGTTCAAAATGGCTATATTACATTTGATGTTAATAAAAAACAAAACTTTTATATTGTTAAAGAAAAAACAGTTACAGCTCCAGTAGTTGTTAATACTAAAAAAGAAAATAATAGTATTTTAGACAATAAAATGTTAATTATAGGAGCAGGTGGAGTACTATTAATAATAGTTATATTAGTAATAGTATTATTATCAAAAAAGAAAAATAAAAAAGGCAATGATAGTGCAAAAGAAATGCCTACACAACCTATTGTTAATGTTGATACTAATAGTGTTAAGAAAATGCCTATGCAGCAAGCAACTACTTCTGAAGTAAATAATGTTGTACAACCAGTTACTACCCCAGAAATAAGTAATACACAACCTGCTGTAACAACAGACTTTAATGTAATAAATCAAACAACACAACCAGTTGTAGCACCAAGTTTTAATGAAATAAATCAAAATACACAACCAGTTTTAAATCAAAATAATGTTGCAGCAGAATTCTCACAACCTGCTAATTCAAATAATGAGGTAGTTGAAAATTTAGAGATTGAACAACCTAATAATATGGTTACTAATGGTTCTGTCGATGTCCAAAATTATTTCAATGATAATATGCAGTATTTTGCTAATCCAGTAAATCCTGAAATAGCGGCTAATTCTGCACCAATAGAATATACAAATAATGTTAATAATCAAAATAATAATATTGATGGTCAATAAGGATACTTGATACAAAAGTATCCTTTTTTGTAAATTAATGGTATTTGTAAATATATGTAAAATTAATTGATTAAGATTGATTTATAGAATTGAAAAAAATATACTATTAATAGTATATGGGTGATAAGATGCATAAAAAGTTTATATTTTGTTTATTTAGTTTATTAATAATAATTACTATTATATCATTTTCAACTGTCCAAGCTGCTACTAGTAATACTAATAGTCAAACAAGTTATAATAATAATATTAATTCTCATCGTTTTGATTACATTAATCAAAAGAATAATAACGATGAAATTATATTGAAGTATGTATTTATTGGTTTATTTTTACTTCCAATAGTATATGCGATTGTACGCTTTATTTATCATTTTATAACTTATAAAGAACCAAATGATGATCATATTACAGATGAAGAATTTAATAAACAATGTCCTGAATTTGATTTAAATGCTTTAAGAAAAGAATTTGGTGAAATATTTATTAATGTACAAAGAGCAAGAATGAATCTTGATTACAGTGGCCTTAGGCAGCTTGTGGATACTGAACTGTATAATTTATATAAAGTTGATTTTGATGTTATGAGTTCAAAACTACAAAAGAATGTTATGTCTGATTTTAATATTGTATCTTTATATTTTTATGATTATCAAAAAACTGATTCTTTTACTATGATTGGAGTAGATTTTACTATTTGCTTTAGAGATTATATAGTTGATAATAATAAGACAGTAATAAGAGGTAAAGGTAAAATTCTTTATCAAAAAAGATATAAACTTGGATTTGTTAAATATGATGATAAAAATAAATGGATTCTAAAAATAAAACAAAAAGTAAGACAAACTAACTTAACATAAAATTATTAGATGCTTGATACAAAAGTATCTTTTTTGCTAATTAATAGTATATTTGCACATTTTGTAAATTATTGTAAAGCTATAGAAACATTATTGAAATATGTGTATTAAAAATATACACTATTAGTAGTTAATAGGTGATGTTATGAATAAGAAACAAAAGAAAATTTTATTAGTGTTAATTATAAGTATGTTTTTAACTATTAGTTTTAGTAGAAATTTGCGAGTTAAAGCTGATTCGGGGTTTGATACTAGCTATAGTAGTGGTAGTTCAGGTGGATATTCAAGTGACTATAGTGGGTCAAGTAGTTGGGATAGTTCTAGTGGTTATAGAGGAAGTGGAAGAAGTTATGGTGATTTAAATGCTGTTGATGAAATTTTTTTAGGAGTGATTCTTTTTGCTCCAGTAATACTTTTATTTATTTTTTTCTTAAGAAAAAATGATACTCAAGTAGTTAATAATAGTATATTTGTTCCATATACGGATGAAGCATTTACTAAAAATTTCCCTAATGTTGATATAAATGCTCTTCGTAAAGAATTTGGTGAGATATTCATTAATGTTCAAAATGCGTGGATGGATCTTGATGAAAAAGCATTAAGAAAATTAGTTGATAATGAATTATATAATTCTTATAGTATGAATCTTGAAACTCTTAGAGTAAAAGGTCAAAAAAATATAATGTCTGATTATGACATTAAGAGTTTAAAATTCTGTGGCTATAATAAGCAAGAAAAATATACAATTGTTGATACTCAACTTATTATATCATTTAAAGACTATATAATTGATTCAAAAGGTAAGGTAATAAGAGGTAAGAAAAATAGAACATATCTTATGAAATATGAACTACAATTTATCAAATATGATATTAATGATAAATGTCCAAATTGTGGTTGTGAAGTAGATAATAGTACTGGAAAATGTTTAAGTTGTCATACTGAAATTACTAGAGTTAATAATGTATGGTTATTAAAAACTAAGAGATTAATAAAACAAACAAATATACATTAAAAATTGATAAAGAGATGTCTTTAGTATAGACATCTTTTTATAATCTAAGGATTTATGCATACAATTATATAGGTGATTGTGTGAAAAAAATAAGTTTAATGCTATTAATATTATGTATTCTTAGTATCAATATTGTTAAAGCTAAAAATAAAGATTTAATAGGAAAAATAATTTTTTTAGATCCAGGTCATGGTGGTATGGATCCAGGAGCAATTTATAAAGATATATATGAGTCTAAAATTAATTTGGAGATTACTAAAAAATTAGAAAGAAAATTAGGAGAACTAGGTGCAATAGTATATTTAACTCGTGATGGTGATTATGATTTATCACTACCTAATAGTTATAACCATAAAAGAAGTGATTTAAGTAAAAGAGCTGAAATGATTAATAATTCTAATTGTGATTTATATTTATCTATTCATTTGAATTCTGAAAGTACTGGTATTTGGCATGGAGCACAAGTGTTTTATGATGATATAAATTCTGAAAATAAAAACATTGCTTATTTTTTTCAAGAAAGATTAAAGAAAGAATTAGATACAGATCGTGAATATAAAAAAATAACTGATCGCTTTCTGTTTAGAAATATTAATAGACCAGGTGTACTAGTAGAACTTGGTTTTTTATCTAATAGTAATGATAGATATTTACTTATGAAAGAAGATTATCAAGAAAAAGTAGCAAGTATACTTGCTGATACAATAGTTTCATATTTTTTTACAAAATAACATAATTTTTTCACATTACTATGTTATATTTATTTTGTCATACAAATGGTTGACATTAAACTAAAAGCATTTTTTCACTTCTTTAGACTATTGTGATATACTTAAAGTGAGACATAATGAGGTGATAATTATGGCAAATAAAATATTTAAAAACTTAGATGAACAAATTGATATTTTAAAGTACAAAGGTCTTGTTTTTAAAGATGAAATGCGAGCTAAAGATATTTTGCTTCGTGAAAATTATTTCTTTATTAGTGGATATAGGCATTTTTTTATGGATCCTACTAAAGGTAAAAATTTTTTACCAGGAACTACTTTTAATGAACTATATGCCGTGTTTTGTTTTGATAGACATTTGCGTAATATTATGTTTAAAAATATTTTGATAGTTGAAAATAATATTAAATCTATTATTAGTTATCAATTATCTAAAAAATATGGTTTTAAAGATAAAGATTACTTAGTACCTAGTAATTTTACTAATGATACTTTAAAAGTAAGACAAGTAACAGATGTTTTAAATAAAATGAAACGTCAGATTAGAGTTAATGGTCATAAGCATTCTGCTACACTACACTATATTTCTAAATATGGATATGTTCCTATGTGGATTTTAGTTAAAGTATTATCATTTGGTATTATTGCTGAATTATATACGATTTTAAAAACTGAAGATAAGAAAGCTATAGCTGAATTTTATGATTTAAAAGTAGAAGAAATGGAAATTTATTTATCACTGCTTGCTAATTTTAGAAATTTATGTGCTCATGAAGATATTTTATTTGATCATCGTACTAATCGTAAAATACCTGATAATTATATTCATTATCAATTAGGAATTGAAAAATATGAAGATGATTATATATTTGGTAAAAATGATTTATTTGCCCTTGTAATTATTATGAAACGTATGCTTACAGATGATGAGTTTAAAATGATGATTAATGAAGTTAATTATGAAATTCAAGTTCTTGATGGTATTATTGAAGTAGTACCTCTTGATACTATTCTTGATAAAATTGGTTTTCCACAGAATTGGAGTGAAATTGCTTATATAAGATAGGAGGATATTTATGAAGAATAAAATCATATATTTCTTGTGTTTTATTTTATGCATTTGTCTTAGTCTTGTAGGTTCCGTTTTACTTACAGATTATAAATTATCTAAATTAGATTTAAAATGTTCTGTTGAGGAAGAAATCAAAAATGTTTCTATTGTAGAAGAAGGAACTATTAAAGAATCTATTTCTAAAGTATATGATGCTGTTTGGTATGTAGAAACATATTATGGTAATCAAAAAATAGGTAGTGGCTCTGGATTTACTTATAAAACTGATGAAGAATATGGTTATATATTAACTAATCATCATGTTGTTGAAAAAGCAACTAGTGTTAAAGTAATTAACAATAATGGTGAAGAAGTTGATGCTGAAATAATGGGCAGTGATGAGTATGCCGATCTTGCAGTACTTCGTATTCCGGTTGCTAATGTTGGATTAGTAGCTAAATTTGGTGAAAATAAAAATATGGGGGTTGGTGATACAGTATTTGCTGTTGGTTCACCACTTGGTTCGCGTTATATCGGTACAGTAACTAAGGGTATTTTATCTGGTAAAGATAGACAAGTAAATGTTAAACTTACTAGGGGATATTATCGTATGGATGTTTTACAAACTGATGCAGCAGTAAATCCTGGTAATAGTGGAGGACCACTTGTTAATATTAATGGTGAAGTAATTGGTATTATTTCTATGAAATTAGTGGAAGATCAAATTGAAGGTATGGGATTTGCGATTCCAGTAGAAGAAGTAAATGCAGTTATAGAATATTTAGAAAAAGGGGAAGCAATTGAAAGACCTATTTTAGGTGTTGGTTATGCTGATGTAGATAGTTCATATGCTTTATATTTGTATAAAATATATTTAGATAGTAGTATTAAATATGGTAGTGTCATTACTGAGGTTGAATATGGTTATCCTGCAGCTGTTGCTGGATTAAGAAAAGGTGATGTTGTTATTGCTATTAATGGTGAGAAAGTAGAGGATTCTAGTCATTTAAAATATATGCTTTATAAGTATAATGTTGGTGATACTGTTAAATTAAAATATATAAGAGGAAAGGATGAATTTGAAACAGAAGTAAAACTTGATAAATCTTCATAGAAAAGCAATAGCTTTTCTTTTTTTATAAAAAAAGAAAATTATTTTTCTAATAATTTTCTAATAGCTTTATATAGATGAGGTTTAAATTCTTCAATAGCAAGTGGTTCATTCTTCATAATACATGAAAAACAGGTTGAACTCGCAAGTTCTATGATCATAAATAATGTTACTTCTGGATTTTCGATGTCTATTTTTTCTGCTTTGATTCTTTTAATAAATGATTCTTTTAATCCAAGACCATTATTATCAATTAATTTATTTATTTTTTCATTATAGAGACCAAATGATAAGTTTTTAGAAATAAATTTTAATAAAGAAATATTTTTTGCAAGTTCATCAATTATATAATTGATAATAAAAATAATTTGATCACTAAAACCTACAATTTTTTTAGATTCCATTTCTTTTAGAGCATCAGTAAATAATTTATTAGATTTATTAGTTATTAATTGCTCTTGAAGATCAAATTTATCTTTAAAGTATAGATAAAATGTACCTTTTCCTACTCCTGCTTCATCTGCAATATCTTGAATAGAAGTATTTTTTATTCCTTTTTCAGTAAATAGTTTAAATGCAGCATTTAAAAGACTAGTTTCTTTTTCTACTTTTTTATTTTTCATATTCATTTTATCCCATCCTTTAGTAAATTATACCATTAAAAGAGCTAAAAAGTTCTTTTTTTTTATAAATATCATACAATATAATTGACTATTGGTCAATATTGTGTTAATATAATTGCTGACTGGTGGTCAGAAAGAAGGAATAATATGCGTTTTATTGGTGATTTTGTATGTAAACATAGAAAAATTATAGTTATATTATGTTTAATATTAATGATTCCATCATTTATTGGAATGGAAAAAACTAAAATTAACTATGATATTTTAGTTTATTTACCTGAGGATATTGAAACAATTAAGGGTGAAAAAATATTAACAGAAGACTTCCATATGGGAGCATTTGCAATAGCAATTACTGAAAATATGGCAGATAAAGATATCTTAACATTTGAAGAAAAAATTAAAGATATTGATGGTGTTAATGAAGTAATTGGTATTCATGATTTTACGGGTACAGCAATTCCAGTAGAATTTTTGCCAAAAGAAATTACTAGTAAAGTAATGAATGGTGATTCTAAATTATTATTAATTACTTTTGAAGATTCTACAAGTGCTGATCGTACTTTGGATGCAGTTGATGAACTTAGAAAGATCGCAGATGCAAAAACTAAAATTGGT
Source organism: Bacilli bacterium (assembly GCA_016290195.1). Lineage (GTDB taxonomy): Bacteria > Bacillota_I > Bacilli_A > RF39 > UBA660 > UMGS1045. The sequence continues at coordinate 23,767 of JAEETF010000004.1, forward strand.
GGTATGAGTACCATGGTTTTAGATACTAAAGATATATTTAATAGTGAAATGACTTTATATGTAGTAATAGCTGTTATACTTTGTATTGTTGTATTAATACTATCTCTTGATTCATTTGTTGTACCATTTTTATTAATAGCAAATATTGGAGTAGCTATTTTATTCAATATGGGAAGTAATATTTTCCTTGGTGATATTTGTTATATTACTAAAGCAATTAGTGCAGTATTGCAACTTGGAGTAACAACTGATTTTTCTATTTTCTTATACCATAAATATGAAAAAGCTAAAAAAGAAAATAAAGATGTTAATAAAGCAATGAGTATAGCTATTCATGAAACTCTTGTATCAGTATTTGGTAGTTCTTTAACTACTATAGCTGGTTTCTTAGCACTTTGTACCATGAATTTAACACTTGGTACTGATATTGGTATTGTAATGGCTAAGGGTGTTGTATTTGGACTTATTTGTGTTATTACTTTATTTCCATCATTATTACTTGTATTTGATAAAATAATAGATAAAACTAAACATAGACAAATACTTCCTAAATTTACTTTAATTAAAAAATTTACTTTAAAACATTATAAATTAATATTTGTTATTTTTTTAGTTTTATTAATTCCAGCTTTTCAAGCACAAAGAAAAACTCCTGTTTATTATAAATTAGATAGTTCTATTCCAGATGATTATGGATATACAATAGCAACTAAAACATTAAAAGATGATTTTAATATTGTGTCACAAGAACTTATATTGGTATCTAGTGATATAAGTAGTTCTAAATTAAATATGATGACTAGTGAGTTAAAAGGTATTGATGGTGTAGATTTAGTACTTAGTTCATCAATGCTTACTGATTATGGTTTAAGTGAAGATTTATTAAGTTCTAAGATTAAAAAAATATATGAAACTGATAAATATAAAATGATTATAATTAATTCTGTATATGAAATAGCTACTGATGAATTAAATGATCAAATTATTAAAATTACTGATGTAGTTAAAAAATATGATGAAAATGCAATCGTAGCTGGTGAAGGACCACTTATGAAAGATTTAGTAGAAATAACAGATACTGATTTTAAAAATGTTAATTTTACTAGTATTATTATTATATTTATTTTAATGCTTTTAGTGCTTAAATCTATATCACTTCCAGTACTTCTTGTATCAGCTATTGAGTTCGCAATCTTTATAAATATGGGTATTCCATATTTTAGTGGAAATGAGATACCATTTATAGCTTCTGTTGTTATTGGTACAATACAACTTGGAGCAACTATTGACTATGCAATATTAATTACTACTAAGTATTTAGAAGAAAGAAAAAGTGGTAAAGATAAGAAAGAAGCAGTAAGTATTGCTCTTGATAATTCAGTTACTTCTATATTTGTAAGTGGTATGTGTTTCTTTGCTGCTACAATTGGAGTTGGAATTGTTTCTAAAATAGATATGATTGGTATATTATGTACTTTAATATCAAGAGGAGCAATTATAAGTATGTTAGTTGTTATGACAATTGTACCATCATTAATATTAATATTTGATGGATTAATAGTTAGAACAACATTTGGATTTAAAAAGAAAGGAAAGATAAATATGAAAAAAAGTAAGAAATTAGCTATTTTTTTACTAACACTTACACTTGGAATTAATACGGTAAGTGCTAATACAAAAGATGAAACTGTATATTCTAAATTAGATGAAACTGGTAAAACTATTTATACTACTGTTGTAGAACATATTATTAATGATGAAAAATTAGATGAAGTAATGGATAAAACAAGACTTGAAAATATCGAAAATACTAATGGTAATGAAGCTTATGAAGAAAGAGATACTCATATTTATTGGAAAGCTAATGGAAAAGATATTTATTATAAAGGAACTACTTCTAAAGAACTTCCAGTATCAGTTAATGTAACATATAAATTAGATGGTAAAGAAATGAAAGTATCTGATATGCTTGGAAAAAGTGGTAAAGTAGAAATTACTTTAAAATATACAAATAATCAAAAACAAAATGTAGTTATTGATGAAAATGAATATGAAATGTATACACCATTTATGGTAGCATTAACAACTTATTTTAATGAAAAAACAACAAGTAATTTAAATGTAACTAATGGTAAAGTAGTTTCAAATGGACAAAATTATGTACTTGCTGCTGTTGCCGCACCTGGTTTATATGAAAGTATGCAACTTGATGAATTAAAGGGATTAGATACTATTAAAATTAGTTATGAAACTACTTCATTTGAATTAAATAGTATTTATTCTGCTGTTACTGCTGAACTTATGGATATGTCAGATTTAAATATGTTTGAAAAATTAGATAGTTTATATGAAAAAGTTGATACTCTTCAATATAGTAGTCATAAATTAGTATCTGGTACTAATCAAATTAATGAAGGTACTAAACAATTAAGAAATGGTGTTGTAAATGCTATTAATTTACTTAAAAATAATAATGAAACTATTGATAATTCTACATTAAATTATATAAGTGAAAAAGCAAAAAGTGATGCTAAAAAGACTATTGAAACCCAAAAAGAAGTAATTATGCAAAAAGCTATTGCTGAATTTAATCAAAAAGAACAGGAAACAAATGCTATTAGAAACGCATCTGATTTAGGAGTAGATAATAATGCAACTTTAATTAATTCACTTAAAAATACTGCTCATCAAATGATGATGGCAGATGCTAAAGGAAAAGCAGCTTATGAAGCATGTCAAAATGGAATGCAAGAATATTGTGCAGCAGTTACTCAAACTGAAAATCAAGTAATATCAGCTGCTAAAGATTCATTTTATGAAAATGCTTTAACTCTTGGAAGAAGTGTTGCTGCAGAAACTGCGTATAATTCAGCACTTAATACAGCCATGGCAACTGCTAGCGCAACTTCAACAGGAGTAGCAACTACTGTAGCATCAAGTGTTAAAACACAAGTTATTAATAAAGTAGTAACTAGTTTAGACCAATTAGTAGGTGGCTTAGATAGCCTACTTGAAGGTACTGATGCTCTTGCAAGTGGTATGGCCGAATTCAATAATCAAGGAATTGATAAAGTGGCAAACTATGTTAATAATGATTTAAAATTAAATGCCCAAAAACTTGAAGAACTTTCTAAATTAGCTTCTGCATATAAAAGTTTTGGAAAAATGTCTAGTACTATGACTGGTAAAACAAAATTTATATTATTAATTGATTCTCAAAAACCAGTTGTAGAAAAAAATATAAAAGTTAAAGAAGAAAAGAAAAATGAATCAATTATAGATAAAATAGTTGGACTTTTTAGATAACCTTTTGGTTATCTTTTTTTTATTAAAAATTTATGTTAAAATAAAGTTAGTATAGGAGGCCTAAATGAAAGAATTTTTTAGAAAAAAGTCTGTTAATATTGTGTTATTAACTATAATATTTATAATTGGAATTCTATTAATAATATTTTTGCATCTTGAAAATAAATATTATGTTGTTTATAAA
>JAEETF010000039.1 GCA_016290195.1 Bacilli bacterium
AAGTAGTATATTATTCTGATAAATATAATGGAACAGATGGAAATATAGTTGCTAAAAAAATATTTGATGCATGTGGTGTTGAGTATGTTCAAATGAAAGAAAAGGGAAAACAATATATAATAAAATTATAAAAAAAGGCTTTTTATAGGCCTTTTTTTAAATAAAATTAAAAAAATAAAAAAAAACTATTGTCAAAAAGAATAAAATAGGTTATACTTGAATAGTCAAATGTTTATGGGCCTGTAGCTCAGTTGGTTAGAGCACACGCTTGATAAGCGTGGGGTCACAGGTTCAAGTCCTGTCAGGCCCACCATATAGTTTGGCCCGTTGGTGAAGTGGTTGAACACACATGCCTTTCACGCATGCATTCATGGGTTCAAATCCCGTACGGGTCACCATTAGAAATTAAAGAACTTTTAAAGTTCTTTTTTTGTTTTTCTTGACTTTATTTATATATATTTTATAATACTTATTATGTGATGAGGTGATATGATGCGATATATATTTTTATTAAATAGATTTGGTTCTAAGAATATAAATTCTATTTCATTAAAAATAAAAGAAGTTTGTGAAAGCTTAGGAATAAATTATATTATTGAAATCAATGATGAAAATATAAATACTGAAGATATATTAAAGAAGTATCAATCATCTTCTAATATTATTATGGCTGTAGGTGGTGATGGCATGATTAATCGTGTGGTTAATTCTATTTATGGTACTGATAATATACTTGGTGTTATCCCATTTGGTACGGGTAATGATTTCCAAAAAACTATTGATGAAACACTTAATGATGGTATAAATAGTATTGATTTAGTAAGAATAAATGATAAATATTTTGTAAATGTTGCTTGTTTTGGAATAGATGCTGATGTAGCTAATAATGATAGTTTTATACATAATAAATTAATTCCTACATCTCAAAGATATACTGCAAGTGTTATTTATAATTTCATTAGGTATCAACCACGTAGTTTAAGAATTTTTCATAAAGATGAAATAGTAGAAAGGTCTTTTACTACAGTAGTAGTAGCTAATGGTAGATATTATGGTGGTAAATATAAAATTGGTACTAATGCTTTATTAAATGATGGTTTAATGGATTTATATATGGTCAAAAAAATGCCAAAATTATTAATGGCTAAAACTATTATGGGTATGGAAAAAGGATTACATGAAGAATCACCATATGTAGAAAAAATTTTAACTGAACACTTAACATTAATTGCACCAAATCCTATTACTGCAAATATTGATGGTGAAAAAATAATTTCTGATAATTTTAATATTACTGTTCTTAAGAATAATATGAAAGTTTATAAAGATAAAGAACTTGTAAAAAAAATAAACGCATAGGCGTTTTTTTGTTTTTTTTCTTTAATTTTATGATATACTAATATTATATGTTTACGAAGGGGAATGTTTTATGAATGGTATTTTAATTGTTGACAAACCCAAAGATTATACTAGTCGTGATGTTGTAAATATTGTATCTAAAGTAGTAGGTACTAAAAAAGTAGGACATACTGGTACTTTAGATCCAATTGCAACTGGTATTTTAGTTATTTGTATTGGTAGTGCTACTAAACTTGTAGAATTATTAACTTCAAAAGAAAAAGAATATATTGCAGAGATTACACTTGGTATAGAAACTGATACACTTGATATTACAGGTAATATTTTAAAAGAAGAAAAAGTAAATGTAAGTGTTGATGAAATAGACAAAACATTAGAAAGTATGATAGGATTTTATGATCAAGAAGTTCCTATTTATTCAGCAGTTAAAATTAATGGGCGAAAATTATATGAATATGCTAGAAATAATGAAGAAGTTATTCTTCCTAAAAGAAAAGTAGAAATAAAAGAGTTAGAACGTATTAGTGATGTAATTTATAAAGATAATAAAGTAATTTTTAGTATAAAGACAACAGTTAGTAAAGGTACTTATATTCGTAGTTTAATAAAAGATATTAGTTTAAAATTAAATACAATTGGAGTTATGTCTGAACTTAGAAGAACAAAACAAGGAATATTTAATTTAAATAGTTCTAATACAATTGATGATATAAAAAATAATAATATTAAATTATTATCTATTGAAGATGCTTTAAAAGATATTTATACTGTAGAAATATCTGATGAACTTGCTTTTAAAATAAAAAATGGAGTTCAAATTAAAGATTATTATAATAAAGACTTAGTTTTATTTAAAAACAATAATAATATAATTGCTCTATATCAAAAAGATGGAGATATACTTAAAGTTTATAAAATGTTGTAGGGGGTTTTTATGAATAATATTGATGAAAAAGTTATTTCTTTGACTAGTAAAGAAAGTTATTTAGAAGCATTAAAATTACCAGATGAAAATGTTTTATCACTTAAAACACTTACTATTTTAGGTAGTGATAAAATAGTTAAATATAGTGTAATAGATAGTGATAAAACACATAGTGTACAATTTATTTTTAAAAATAGTGAAATAATTTCTATGACATGTGATTGTAATCAAGATAAGTGTAAACATATTACCAAAGTATTACTTAAAAATGCATCAGAATTTTTTCCAAATATAGTAAGTGATAATAATAAAACACAAAGAGATCTTAATTTATCAACCCAGATAATAGATGATATTTATGAAGAAGAAAAATTGGTTAAAAAGACTAGAGTAAAACTGGAAATAGAATTACATTTTATAAAAAGTTTATATGCTCAAAATGGCCTTACAGTTTCTTTAAAAATGGGAATAGATAGACTTTATAATTTAAGTAGTAGATTAGAATTTTTTGATATTTATGCTTCAAAAAGTGGTACTTTAGTATTTGGTAAAGAATTTGAATATAATCCTAATTATTGTTTCTTTGATGATATTGATACTAAGATACTTGATTTTTGTTCATATATAATTGATGATAATACTAGAGATATATTTATACCTAAAAAACATATGAATTATTTTTTAAGTTTATTAGAAAATAAAAAAATAAAAGTATATCCTGATTATTCATTTAATGGTATTATTTTTGATAATCCATATCCATTTAAACTAGAACAAATAGATAATATGTATAAACTTAGTTTAGATAATTCTTTTTATGATTATAATTATTTAGATATGGATAAAAAATATGTTATTCATAATCAAAATTTATATTGTATTCCAAAAGAAATTAGAAAATTTATGGATGCATTAGAATTTAATCAAAAACAAGAAATAGTATTTAAAAAAGAACAAATTAATAAATTTTATTCTTTATTTAGTAAATATTTTAATAATTCTATCTTAATAGATAATAATATTAAAAAAACTTTTTCATTAATTATTCCTAAAGTAAATATGTATTTTGATATAGATACTAATATTATTTGTAATTTAAAATTTGATTATGAAGATAGTATTATTGATTATTTTGATGAATCAAGTAATATCCTTCGTAATTATGAATATGAAGAAAAAGTAGTTGATGATTTAAGAAAATATTCATTCTTTATTGATGATAAAGTGTTTTATTTAAGTGATATTGACAATTATGAATATTTTATGGATGAAGGATTACCATTATTAAGTAAAAAGTATATGGTATATACTACTGAAAAATTAGATAATTTTAGTATAGTTAAAGATTTTAATATTAGTTCAAGATTTTCTATAGGTGCTGATAATATATTTAAATATGAATTTACTTTTGATGAAAATAAATCTAAAGAATTTAAAAAAATATTTGAAGCAATGAATGAAAATAAAAAATATTATCGTTTTAAAGATGGTAATATATTAAAACTTGAAAATAAAAAATTAGAAGAATTTAAATCTTTAACAGAAGAGATGAATATTGATATTAATAATATTGAAAGTGCTAAAGAATATACACTTCCTAAATATAGAGCTTTATATTTAGATAGTTTAAAAAAGACTAATGATTTAATTAAAACTGATAATTTATTTGATGAATTTGTATCTAATTTTAAAAATATTAATACTTCTAATTTAGAATTAGATTCTAATTTAAGAGAGTATCAAAAAACAGGTGTTAAATGGCTTTATAATATTTATAGTTGTGGATTTGGTGCTATACTTGCTGATGAAATGGGACTTGGTAAATCTATTCAAGTTATTTGCTTTTTAAAAGAAATATTAAAGAAAAATAAAGATTTTAAAATATTAATTACTAGTCCAACATCATTAATTTATAACTGGGAAAATGAATTTAAAAAATTTGGACCAGAACTTAAATATTTAGTAGTAGCTGGAAATAAAGAAGTAAGAAAATCATTATTTAAAAAAATTGATAATTATAATATTTTTATTACTACTTATGGTCTTATTAAAGAAGATAAAGAAGAATATTTAAAGAATAATTTTGAAGTAGTAATAATTGATGAAGCACAAATGATTAAAAACCCTAAAACAGAAATAACAAAAGTTTTAAAACAAATAAATGGTAATGTTAAAATAGGACTTACTGGTACACCACTTGAAAATACAGTAACAGAATTATGGAGTATTTTTGATTTTATAATGCCGGGTTATTTAAATACACTTAGTAAATTTAATGAAAAATATAATATTAATGATATGAGTGATGAAAATAGATTAAAACTTGATAATTTAAATATTCAAATTTCACCATTTATACTTCGTCGTAAGAAAAAAGAAGTATTAAATGATTTACCAGAAAAACTAGAAAATAATATTTATCTAGAACTTAATGATAAACAAAAACTTCTATATACAGAAAATTTAAAAAATACTAAAGAAGAAATGAATAAAATTATTAAAGAAGAAGGATTCTTAAAAGCTAGATTTAAAATACTTAGTTTAATTACTAAATTAAGACAAATATGTATTGATCCACGTATTATTGATTTAAAATATAATGGTGGAAGTAGTAAAATGGAAGAAGTAATTAAATGCGTTGAACATTTAACTTTAGATGAACATAAAATACTTATTTTTACTAGTTATAAAACAGCTTTAGAATTAGTTAAGAAAGAATTAGATGAAAGAAATATTACTAGTTATGTTATAGATGGTTCAGTATCTTCTAAAAAAAGACAAGAGTTGGTTACTAAATTTAATAAAGATAATACTAATGTTTTCTTAATAATGCTAAAAGCAGGAGGAACAGGACTTAATTTAACTGGTGCTGATACAGTTATTCATTTAGATTTATGGTGGAATCCACAAGTTGAAGCTCAAGCAACAGATAGAGCACATCGTATAGGACAAAAACATAATGTTGAAGTTATTAAGTTTATTTGTAAAGGAACTATTGAAGAAAAAATATTAGAACTTCAAGAAAAGAAAAAAGAACTTAGTGATGCTTTAATTGAAGGGGAAACTAGAAACGAAGATTTAGTATCAACTTTAACAGAAGAAGAATTTAGAAATCTTTTATCTTATAGTGAATAATGGTACAATAATGATAAGGAGAAAAAATTATGGAAAAAGATAATAAAAAAATTATGATTTTATCATTATTATTGGCTATTGCTATAGTACTTAGTATATGTGGTGTTAAAGACAATTTAGTTAATAAAATAAAAATAGAAAAAATAGAAAACATTCCTGAAGGCACTTGGCAAGCAGAAATAAGTTTTCCTGATTGGAAAGGTTTTGTTGATGATTCACTTGCTATGAATAGTATGTATAGTTTTGATAGTTATGAGAATCAAGGTAAGATTTATTTAAATGTTAATGAAGATGTAGAAGAATATGATTTATTTGTTAATAATGTTAAAATAAATACAGATGATATAAAAAAAGGAATATATGAAATAGATATATCAAAAATAACAAAAAATGGTATAAATACATTACAAATAAGTAATATTGAACCTAATAAAATGAAAGAAGCTATTAAAGTATATATTCCTTATCCAGTAGTAATTTCTGGTGATTTAGAAGATGTAGGTTTAAGCGAAGAATCATTTGATTTAATAGATGATATTATTACATCTGATATTAATCATGGATTTTCAAGTGCTTCACTTGCTGTTATTAAAGATGGAAAATTAGTTTATCAAAATTCTTGGGGATATGTTAATACATATAATCCTGATGGTTCTAAAATAGAAGATGGCATAAAAGTTACTAATGATACTTTGTATGATTTAGCTTCTAATACTAAAATGTTTGCAACTGCATATGCAGTACAATATTTAGTTGATCAAGGTAAATTAAGTTTAGATGACAAAATAGTAGATATTATAGGTACTAAGTTTGTAGATAAAACTATAGAAATAAAATTTGAATCATTTGGTGATGATTATCCTGGTTTAGATAAAATAAAAGAATGGAAATCTAAATTAACAGTAAAAGATATAATGATGCATAGAGCTGGTTTTCCAGATAGTGGACATTATAATAATGAATATTTTGATATAGTTAAACAAGAATTATCAAATGATGTTAAAAATGTTTTATATATTGAGAATGCTAATAAAGAAAAAACATTAAGTGCAATATGTAAAACACCATTAATATATAAACCAAATACTAAAACTTTATATTCTGATATAGATTATATGCTTTTAGGACTTATTGTTGAAAAAGTTACAAATCAAGATTTAAATGATTTTTTAGCAGATATATATTGGAAACCAATGAATTTAAAAAATATAACTTATAATCCATTATTAAATGGTTTCAAACAAGAAAATATAGCGGCAACTGAACTTACTGGTAATACTAGAGATGGTCTTGTAAGTTATCCTGGCATTAGAAAAGATACAATTCAAGGACAAGTACATGATGAAGCAGCATATTATCTAATGGAAGGTGTGTCAGGACATGCAGGATTATTTGCTAGTGCAACTGACTTAGCTAAATTAGGCTTTGTAATGTTAAGTGGTGGTTATGATAATAATAAATTCTTTACTAAAAATACTAGAGATTATTTTATTTCACCACAATATTTATCAAATGTTCAATATGGTATTGGTTGGTGGCGAGAAGCCGATGATAAAAGAGTTTGGTATTTTGGAACACAATCTCCTGAAAGTACAGTGGGTCATCAAGGATGGACTGGAACTCTTACTATGATTGATTTTGAAAATAATATGATAGTTGTATTTTTAACAAATTCTGTTAATACACCACTTGCTGATAATTCTAGTTTAGAAACTGCAAATAGTTTTAATGGTAGATATTATACAACATCTACCTTAGGATTTGTTCCACAAATTATATATATGGGACTTGATAATAACGATATAAAAGATAATTTAGATTCTTTAATAAAAAATATGGCTATGGAAAAAAAGAAACTTATTGAAGAACAAGAAAGTGAAAATGGTAAAAAGTTTGATAGTGAACATGCGATTATTAAGGCAAAAGAAGCACTTGATGAAGTAGTTATAAAAAGAATGAAAGGATAATAATATGAAAATAAAATATGATTTAAAACATGTTGATAAAAATACTAAAGCAAGATTTGGTATTCTTCATACTAATCATGGTGATTTTGAAACACCTATATTTATGCCAGTTGGTACACTTGCTACTGTCAAAACTTTATCACCTGAAGAATTAAAAGAAATGGGTAGTGCTGTAATATTATCTAATACATATCATTTATGGCTTAGACCAGGAGAGGATATTGTAAAAAAGGCCGGTGGTCTTCACAAATTTATGAATTATGATGGACCTATACTTACAGATAGTGGAGGATATCAAGTGTTTAGTTTAGCTAAAAATAAAAAGAAAGATATTACTGAAGAAGGAGTTCATTTTAAAAGTCATATTGATGGAAGAAATCTTTTCTTAACACCTGAATTATCTATTCAAATTCAAAATAAACTTGATAGTGATATTGCTATGAGTTTTGATGAATGCCCTCCTGCTAGTGCTGATCATGAATATTTAAAAAATAGTATTGAAAGAACACTTAGATGGGCTAAAAGAGGTAAAGATGTTTTTAACAATGAAAATCAATCATTATTTGGAATTGTTCAAGGTGGTCCACATGAAGATTTAAGAAAGTTTTCAGCCATTGAAACTGTAAAAATGGATTTTGACGGCTATAGTATTGGTGGAGTTGCTAACGATGATGAATCTAAGGAAGATATGTATTTAGCTATTGATTATTCAATACCATATTTACCTGAAGATAAACCACGATATTTAATGGGTGTTGGAGATCCAATTGATCTTTTTGAAGGCGTTGAACGTGGTATTGATATGTTTGACTGTGTTCATCCAACACGTCTTGCAAGACATGGTAATGCATTTACAAGAAATGGCAAAATAAATATTCGTAATGAAAAATTTAAAGAAGATTTTACACCAATAGAAGATACTTGCGATTGTTATGCATGTAAGCATTATACTAAGGCTTATATAAGACATTTAATCATTAGTGAAGAAACATTTGGAGCAAGACTTTTATCTATTCATAATTTAAGATTTTTAATTAAACTTATGGAAGAGATGCGAGTAGCTATAAAAGAAGATAGATTCTTAGAATTAAAAGAAGATTTTTATAGTAAATATAATAAAAAATAAAAGCAATTATTTGCTTTTTTTTGTGTTTTATGATAGGATATTGAAAGTTTTTGGAGTTGGTATTGTGGCAAAAGATATAGTTTTGTTAAAAAAATACTATGGTGAAAAATTTTCTAGGCTTTGTCGTGATTTATTTCCAAGTATACTTGAGGAAGAAGGAAAGCTATTTAATATTATTGATAATCATTTTGCTCATAGTCATAATTTATATGATGACTTGATAACTAATGATTGTTTAGATGATTTTAAAACTTATATTTATAGTTTTATATTCAATAATAATAAATCAGTAACTACAAACTTATTACCACAACAATTAATGTCTATGGCAGGTTATAATTTATATGAATGTAAAACGGAAAGTGATATTCAAAAATTTAAAAAATATTATATACCTGGAGAGGAATTATGCACATTTAGAGGTAGACGACTTGAAACGTGTCATGTTTTCTTTGCAGTAAAAAAAGATGTAGCTGAGATAAAACGTGAAGATTTTATCAAACCTGAAAGACAAGATAAATATGGTACTAGTGTAATTAGTATTCAATTTTCTAAAAATAATAATAATTACTTATCAATTAAAAATCGATATAATCATACTGTACCTAATCCAGATGCAACATTTGGTAATAATTTAGATAATATTATACCTGGCCTTAATGATGCATTTAAAAATCAATATGGATTTAATATTTGTAATAAAGAAGAAGAACTTTATATTCCAGGATATGTTATGGCATCAGATGGTAAATTATATAAATATAATTATGAACTATATAATACATATTATTGTCCAAATAATGTTATTATTGATGCAGGAAAATTAATAGATGACTTTAAAGATAAATCAAGATATATATTTATAGATTATTTCATCATAGATATGCATAAAAAAAGAATATTTTGTTATGATGAATCTTTAGATGAACCATTTAGAATATATTATGATAATTTTAATAGAATAGATATTGAAAAAAAAGGAAATTATCGATTATTAAATATTTATTATTTTCAAGATAAAGTTTTAAAAATAGGTGTAGATAATTTAGGACGAATTATTTCTTTTGAAGATAATAATATAATGCAATTTGACAATTATTTTTTGCATAGTTCAAAATATATAAAAGATTTTAAAGCAAAAAATGTTACTATGATTTATGACCAGGTTTTAATGAATGCTGAAGATTTAGAATCAATTGAATTACCAAATGTATGTTTTATAGGTAATGAATTTTTATTAAATAACACAAGTTTAAGTTCAATTAGTTTACCAAATGTTAAAGAAATATATTCTAATTTTATGTATAATAATCGTATTTTAAGAAAATTTTATGCACCTAATTTACTTGTTATTCATAATAGTTTCTTGATGCATAATATTTCTTTATTGGATTTAAATTTAGAAAGTGTAGAAGAAATTGGTTATAATTTTATTCCTAATAATGATGTTATTCGAAGTATTAATCTTCCAAATGTACAAAGTATTGGAAATAACTTTTGTACATCAGTAGATAATATTAAAAATTTGGTACTTGATAATGTCATAACAATAGGGGATAGTTTCATGTTTAATAATAGAAGCATAGAAACTATTAGTATGGCTTCTGTTAAAAAAGTAGGTAATGATTTTATGAATTGTAATGAAAAAATGGTATATGCATACTTACCAAATGTAGAAATAATTGGTGATAATTTTTTAGCAACCAATTATTCTATAAAACAATTAGTTTTACCTAAAGTAGAAAAAATAGGATCTAATTTTTTTGATTTAAATTGTGAAATTGAATATTTTGAGGCACCTAATTTAAAATGTGTTGGTACGTTCTTTTTTCATAATAATCAGATGTTAGAAAACTTAGAACTTCCGAGCATAGAGAAAATTGGAAATTATTTTTTAATGATTAATAATTCTTTAAAAAGATTTATAGCTCCTCAATTAAATTTTGGAGGTCTTTATGCATTCTATTCTAATGAAAGTTTAGAAGAAATTGAAGTAGGATCAAAATGTTTTATATATCGTGATACTTTTTTTCAAAATAAAAAGAAAAAACAAATAATTAGAAAATTAATGCAAAATGGAAAATGGTGCAAGGAAAAGGTTAAAAAAATATGGATGAGATTAAAATAATAAAAAAGTATTATGGTGAAGAATTTGCTCATTTTGCTAGAGATTCATTTCCAAGTATTCTTGAAGATGAGGGTTTATTATTTGAACTTTTAAAAAAACATTTTGATTATAATAAAGAATTATATAATGATATTATTCATTTTGAATTAGAACTTCAATTTAAAGAATTTATTTATAGTTTAATGGAAGAAAAAGAAGAACTAGTTGTTACAAAATTTACACCATTTGAACTTATGGATAAAGCAGGATATAAACTATATGAATGTAAAACCGAAGAAGATATACAAAGTTTTAAAAAGTATTATGCTCCAAATGAACGCTTATGTACTTTTAATGGAAATAGATTAAATAAATGTTATGTTTTTTTTGCAGTAAAAAAAGATGTAGATAAAATAAAACGTGAAGATTTTAGTAATCCTAAAAGACAAGATAAATATGGTACTAGTGTTATTAGTATTCAGTTTTCGAAAGGAAATAAAAACTATTTATCAATAAAAAATAGATATAATCATACTGTTTCTAATCCAGATGCAACATTTAGTAATAATTTAGATAATATTATTCAAGGACTTACAAAAAGTTTTGAAGAATATTATAAATTAAATTTAAAATATCAAAATCAAAATTTTGAAATACCAGGTTATGTATGTGTAGATGGTAAGTATTATAAATATAATTACGAAATTGATGGTATTTATTATGGCCCTAATAATTTAATTATTAAAGATGATAAAGTATTAGATGAGTATTTAGATAAATCGAGATATTTAGTAATTGATTATTTTATTTTAGATATGAAAGAAAAGAAAATAATATTAGTTGACAATATAGTAGAATCTTTTCATAAGGTATATACTAAGTTTAATAAAATTAGTATTACTAAGTTTAAAGAGGATAAAATTATCAATTTAGAATATAATAATTCTAATGTCCAAATTATTATTAATAAAAATAATTGTATGACCTATTTAAAAGATAGTTTAATAAGAGAAGTACCTGACAATTATTTAAAAAATATTGGTTATATACAAAAAATTAATTTAGAAAATGCTACAAAAATAGGTAGTAGTTTTTTACACTATAATAGTACGTTATCAAGCATTAATATTTCTAATGTTATAGAAATAGATAATCATTTTTTAATGCATAATACTGCATTAAAAGAATTATTACTTCCAAATGTTCAAAAAATTGGACATCATGGTTTGATAATGAATTCAGTTTTAAAAAAACTATATGTTCCAGAACTTATTAGATTTGGTTCATCATTTATGGAAAATGGTGGAGCTTTGGAAACGCTTAATCTTCCAAAAGTTACTTATATCTATGAATATTGTTTCCGAAATAATAATAAATTAAAAGAAATTAGTATTCCAAATGTAACAGGCATACAAATAGGTTTTTTAGTCAATAATAATTCATTAGAAGAGTTTTTTGCTCCTAAGTTAGAATATATAGGTGATGACTTTTTAAAAAATAATGAAGTATTAAAAATATTTTATGCGCCATCTGTTAGATCAATTAGAAATAATTTTTTAGAAAATAATAAAAATTTAGAAGAATTATATTTTTCAAAACTTACTTTTGTTGGTTCAAGAGCATTAATGTTTAATAATAAATTAAAAACATTTTATGCACCAAAACTTACAGTATTATGTAACGATTCATTAAAATATAATATAGTATTAAAAAATACAACATTTGCTTCTGATATTTCAATAGGAAATGGTGTTTTTAGTAAAAATTATTTATTAAAATTAAGATTACATATTCAAAATAAAAAAGTATCAAAAATATTAAGAAAAAAGCTTGATTAATCATATATAATAGTGTATATTATGTATGTACTTATTCGTGGATTAAAGAGTTCCTGACTTTTATCTAGGTATAAGCGTATATTAGAAAAGGAGAGATTAAAATGGCACTTACAAAAGATGCAAAGGCTGCAATTGTAAAAAAATATGCAAGAGGTAAAAATGATACTGGATCTGCAGAAGTTCAAATTGCAATCTTAACAGAAGAAATTAAAAATTTAACAGAACATTTAAAAGAACACAAACATGACTTTCATTCAAGAAGAGGATTACTTATGAAAGTTGGTAAAAGAAGAAGTTTGTTAAATTACCTAATTAAAACAGATGTTACAAGATATCGTGAAGTTGTTAAACAATTAGGATTAAGAAAATAAAATATGTAAAATGTAGGCACTCTTTTTTGAGTGCCTTTATTTTTTAAAAATAACATGTTAAAATATATTAAGAATAGTATGGAGGAGTAGTATGAAAAAAGTATTTGAATTAGACTTTAGAGGTAGAAAAATTATTGTAGAACATGGAGAACTAGCTAAACAAGCTCATGGAGCTGTTTTAGTAAGATATGGTGATACAGTAATACTTTCAACAGTAGTAGTTAGTAAAAATGCTAATATATTATCTGATTTTTTTCCTTTAATGGTTTTATATCAAGAAAAATTATATTCTGTTGGTAAAATACCAGGAGGATTTATTAAAAGGGAAGGTAGACCTACAGATGCAGGTGTTCTTGCAGCTCGTATGATTGATAGACCAATGCGTCCAATGTTTCCAGAAGATTTTAGAAATGAAGTTCAAGTTGTTAATACAGTTTTATCAGTTGATAATGATAATTCACCAGAACTTACAGCAATGTTTGGATCATCACTTTGTACATGTATTTCACAAATACCATTTGATGGACCAATTGCTGGAGTTAAAGTAGGACGTGTTGATGGTAAATTTATTATTAATCCAACTCAAGAAGAACTTGAATTATCAGATATTGATTTAACGGTTGCTGGTACAAAGAAAGCTATTAATATGGTTGAAGCAGGTTCTAAAGAAGTATCAGAAGAAGATATGCTTGAAGCATTAATGTTTGGTCATGAAGCAATTAAAGAATTATGTGAATTCCAAGAAAAGATTATTGAAGAAGTTGGACTTCCAAAAATGGAATATGAACATCTTGAAATTCCAGAAGAATTAAAAACAGAAATTAAAGCTTTAGCTAGTGAAAAACTTGATAAGGCAATGCGTATTAAAGAAAAACTTGAAAAATATGCAGCAATAGATGCTATAAAAGAAGAAGTAGTAACTAAATACGAAGAAGAAAATAATGAACTTGATAAAGAAGAATTAACTGTATTAATTACTAAAGTTAAACTTGTTTTAGAAGAAATTGAATATGACATTTTTAGAAATATTACAGTTAATGAAAAAACAAGAAGTGATGGAAGAGGTATGAAAGAAATAAGACCACTTTCAACAGATATTGATTTACTTCCAAGAACTCATGGTAGTGCTTTATTTACAAGAGGCGAAACACAAGCACTTGCTGTTACAACTCTTGGAGCTTTAAATGAGTATCAAGTTCTTGATGGAATTAGTTTAGAAGCTGAAAAACATTTTATGCTTCATTATAATTTTCCACAATTTAGTGTAAGTGAAACTGGTAGATATGGTGCTCCAGGAAGACGTGAAATTGGTCATGG
>JAEETF010000040.1 GCA_016290195.1 Bacilli bacterium
ATTTTTTTTCAAATAAGAACTTTAGTCTTTTATCATCTAGTTTTCTCATAGCAAAATACATATATTCATTAAATACACACAATTCAGTATTAATGTTATTATTTTTACAAGATTTTAATATTGAATAATATCTACTATCATCACTATTATATATAACATCTAAATATTTTATTTCACCATCATATCTATATTGAATATAAAAATCTGAAATTTGAGTATTAAAATATCTACTAATATCATAACTATCACTAAAATTAGTGAATGTAAAATGGTCTAGTTTAGATATATTTTTTTCTTCTAAAACTACTCTTCTTCCTCCCATTTCATTAGTAGCAACTAACTTATATTTAACCATAAAAACCTCCCTAAATTATAAAAAACAAGATAATTATTCACAAATTACCTTGTCATCTTCAAAATGGCACATAAAACCATTAACAACCATATTTGTCATTGTTATATTTTTATTAGTATTAATAACAATTACTCCTTTTTCAGGTGTTATTCCTGAATATACAAAATCTGAAGGAGCTCCTGCTGAAAAATCAATTTTGATTGGTTTATCTGCTGTATTAGCATCAAATTGTTTTTCTTCATAATAAACAAGTGCTGATTTTTTTAGATTAATCATAGTTTCTTCAGCTTTTGCTTTCTTTTCTTTAGCTATTTCTTCAGCAGTTGGAGTTTTAACTACTGGTTCTTCGATTACTTCTTCTTTCTTTTCCATGCATCCGCAGCAAATAGTCATTATAATTAATAAACTTAAAAATAATTTTTTCATAATCAATCACCAAATTTATTATATCATAAAAAATTTAAAAAAAAAGAAGTTTTTACTTCTCTTTTGTATAATCACAACTACTACACTTGATTTGATCTTTTTTTATAGTAAGCATTCCTTCGCAATTTGGACATTTTTCATCAATAGGTTTATCCCAGTATGCAGTTTTACATTTTGGATAATTATTACATCCATAAAATACTTTACCACGTTTACTTTTTTTCTCAATAATCTTGCCATCACAATTTGGACAATCACATATTTCTACTATTTCTTTTGGTTCATTTTTAATATATTTGCATTCTGGATAATTACTACATGCTACAAACTTACCATATTTTCCTTTACGAATAACAAGTGGATTACCACATTCTGGACATTTTTCACCTGTTTCTTCAGGGGCTTTCTTCTCCATCTTACTAAATGCTGTAGTAACCGCAGGAGCAAATTCATCATAGAATTTAGCTAGTACATCATTCCAAACTGCGTCCCCAGTAGCAATCTTATCTAAATCTGTTTCCATATCAGCTGTATATTTTACATTAATTAAATGACTAAAACATTCTTGTAATTTATCAGTAATTTCAATACCAATTTCAGTTGGAATAAATTTTTTATCAACAATTGTAACATATCCTCTAGATTTAAGAGTATCCATTGTTTTTGCATACGTACTAGGTCTTCCAATACCAAGTTCTTCCATTTCTTTAATTAATTTAGCTTCTGTATATCTAGCTGGTGCTTTAGTAAAGTGTTGTTCTTTAGTAATATCTTTAGCTACAATAACATTAGATTTATAGTTTTCAAATGATGGTAATATTGTATTTTCAATATCTTCATATTCTTGATATACTTTCAAATAACCATCAAATATTAAAACTTGGCCATTTACTTTAAACTTATAATTATTATTATTTAAAGTTACAGTCGTATTTTCTGTTTTTGCATCATTCATTAAACTAGAAAGTGCACGATAATAAATCATTTTATATAATTTATATTCATCTGGTGTTAAATAAGGTTTTACAGAAAGTGGATCACGATTAATACTTGTTGGTCTAATACCTTCATGAGCATCTTGAACATTTTCAGTTTTCTTGCTTACTTTTACATGACCTTTATATTCTTTTCCATATTTGGCTTCAATATATTTAAGAGTTGCTGATACAAATTCATCAGATAATCTTACAGAATCTGTACGCATATATGTAATTGAACCTACTGTTTCATCAGCTAGTTCAATACCTTCATATAATTTTTGAGCAATACTCATTGTTTTTCTTGCATTAAATCCTAATTTATTTGATGCATCTTGTTGTAATGTACTAGTAATATATGGAAATTTAGATTTTCTATTTTGAACTTTTTTATCAACATTTTCTATTTCAAAAGAATTAGAAAGTTTAGAAAGTATTTTATTTGCCTCTACTTCATCTTTTATTTCTATTTTATCATTTTTAAATCCATATAATTCTGCTTCAAAATCATTAAATATACCTTGAATAGTCCAATATTCTTCTGGATTAAATTTTTCTATTTCTCTTTCACGATCAACTACTAATTTTAGCGCTACACTTTGAACACGTCCTGCTGATGAACCATCAGTTTTAGCTTGCATTAATTTACTTAATCTAAAGCCAATAATACGATCAAGTATTCTTCTTGTTTCTTGAGAATTTACTAAATTTTGATCTATCTTTCTTGAATGTTTAAATGCTTCAAGTACTGCAGACTTAGTAATTTCATTAAAAACAACTCTTAATGAATTACTATCATTTAATCCTAAGCAATCATATAAATGCCAAGATATTGCTTCTCCTTCACGGTCAGGATCGGTTGCAAGATAAACAAATTTAGAGTTTTTAACATCTTTTTTTAATTCATCTATTACTTTTTTCTTTCCTTTTATTGTGACATAATCAGGTGTAAATCCATTTTCAACATCAACACCAAATCCAAATTTACCTTTAGTAGATAAATCTCTTATATGTCCTTTACTAGAAACTACATGATAATCACTACCCAAGTATTTTTCTATTGGTTTAGTTTTACTTGGTGATTCGACAATTACTAAATTTTTAGCCATAAGCCACTTCCTTTTTTGCAATTTAATTTATACACTAAAACAAACTAATTTGTCAAGCTACCTAATATTATTATACTAAATTAATTTTTTTATTCCTTCTATTTTATGTATTATTTTTAATTTTTATGTATATTTATCAAACTAGTTGCATTCAATTTTTATTTATGTTATAATATTCTAATTTCCTAAGAGGTGATTATATGGTATTCAAAGAATTAACCAATGAAGAATTCGATAGTTTTACCAAAAAATTTAATCAAAAATCTATATATCAAACAAATGAATATGCATTTGTTATGAATGAAGAAAACTATGATAGTGTTTTTATTGGAATGATTGATGATAATAATGAAATAGTTGCTGCATCACTTATTTTAATTGAAACAGAACATGGTTTTAAATATGCATATGCTCCACGTGGAGTATTAATTGATTATAATAATTTTGATTTATTAAAAACATTTACTAAAAAATTAAAAAAATATTTAAGTCACTTAAAAGTAATTGCTATTAAAATAAATCCTATTGTTTATAAACAAGTTACTGATATTAATAATAATATAATTAAAGAAAATGATAATTTTGATAATATTATGTCTAATT
The DNA here is from genome assembly GCA_016290195.1 of Bacilli bacterium. GTDB lineage: Bacteria > Bacillota_I > Bacilli_A > RF39 > UBA660 > UMGS1045. The sequence continues at coordinate 3,471 of JAEETF010000040.1, forward strand.
TAAAAAAATGTAAATATTATCATTTAGGATTTAATAATTCTTTTGAAGCCTTAAAACCAAGATTTGATGCGATTATACCTCTTCAAAGTAATTATGTAGATTTATTTAATAAATTACCTAAAAGTTTTAGAACTAAATTAAGAAGTACTGAAAAAAATGGTATAGTAATTCATAAAGGAAATAAAAATAATTTAAATTATTTATATGAACAAACTAAAAAGAAATATCCAAGAGGATTAAAATATTTTGAAGATTGTTTTAATTTTTTTGGTAAAAAAGCTGAATTTTATTATGCTAAATTAAATACAAGTACATTCTTAAATCGTGCTCGTAATGACTATCAAAATAAATTTGAAGCTTATACTCATATAAATGAAGAATTATTACGTACTAATAATAGTCATTTAATTCATAAAAAAATGGAAGCTGATAAAATAGCTATTGAAGCAAAAAATGATTTAATTCTTGCAACTAAACTTAATCATGATTACCCAGAAGGAATTGTTATTGCTTCAGTAATTATAATTAAACATGCTAATACAGCAACCTTATTAATTGATGGATATAATCCTCAATTCAAAAAATTTAATGGAAAACATTTATTAATATGGAAATTAATTGAATTATTTTCTAAAGAAGGAATTTCAGAATTTAATTTAGGTGGAATTAATAATCCAACTAATTCTGATCCAAAATATAAAGGTTTAACTGATTTTAAATTAAGTTTTAATGCTGAAGCTGTAGAATATATCGGAGATTTTGAATTAATTACAAATAGAATACTTTATTATATATATCGTAATGCTTCTCCACTTAGAAAATTATTTAAAAAGAAAAAATAGTATTTATACTATTTTTTTTATATTTTCAAAATGCATATTTCTTGATGCTTTAATAGCAATTACTATATTATCTACTTTATTATCTTTTAAATAATTTATTAATTCATTAGTATTTTGAAAATAAATACTTTTTTTATATTTTTTATGAGCATAATACATATTATTTCCAACTAATATAACTTTTTGATAATTTTTATTTTTTAATATTTTACCTATTTTAGTATGTATCTTTTTTGTATATTTTCCTAGTTCTAATATATCACCTAAAATAAGTGTTATATTTTTATCTATATTATCAAGTATATCAAATAATCCCATAACTGATTCAAAATTAGAATTATAACAATCATCAATAATTATATTATTATTTTTATTTATTATATTTAATCTACTATCAAGTGATTCATATTTTAAAAGTGAATGTTGCATTTCATCTAAACTTATTCCTAATATTTCACCTACTTTTAAAGCAAGTAATACATTTGATATAAGATATTTGCCAGGCATATTTAAAATAAATTCTTTATTTCCTATATAAAATTTAACTTCATTTAAATTGCTTATTATTTTACCATTATATATACATTTAATACCATTTGATTTTCTTAAAAAATAATCTTCCCCATTTACTATTAAAGTACCATTTTGCATTCCATCTAATATTTCCATTTTAGCTTTATATATTTTCTTTTTTGAACCTAAATTACCAATATGTGCTGTACCAATATTTGTAATAACTGATATATTAGGCTTGCACATTTTAGATAATTTACTAATTTCACCTTTATGATTCATACCTAATTCTAAAACTACAATATCATAATTATTATTTAATTTAGTTAATGTTAAAGGTATTCCTATGTGATTATTATGATTACCTATACTTTTTAATACTTTATATTTATTTTCAAGAAAAAGACTTATTAATTCTTTAGTCATTGTTTTACCAGATGAGCCAGTTACGGCAATTACTTTACCTTTAAAATTATTGCGATAATATGAACCTATTTTTATTAAAGATTCATAATTATTATTTGTATAAATAACCGGAATATTAGTATTTATATCTAATAATTGATCAATAATAATTGCACTTGGTTTTTTCTCAAGAACATCATATATATAATCATGGCCATCATGATTTTTCCCATTTAGCGCTACAAAGATATCATTTTTATTTACATCATTACTATTTATTACAATATTATTAAATTTAATATTTACATTTTTATTATTTAAACATTTTCCATCTATTACCTTAATAATATTTTTTAAATTAATAAAATCACCCCTTACATATATTTATGAAATATGTAAATATTTTTTGACTATTAATATCAAATAATGATTCAGGATGCCACTGAAGTCCCATAAAAAAAGTTTTATTTTGATCTTCTATTGCTTCAATTATTCCATCTTCAGATTTTGCTGACACAAAAAAAGAAGTATTTAAAAGAGCTGATTTATGTCTACTATTTACTTCTATTTTTTCTTTCCCTATTATTTTATATAACAAACTATTCTTTTCTATTATTATACTATGAACATATTTATTTAAACTTTTATGATTATTAATATCATATATAGTACCATTATTTATCATTCCCATTGTTTGATGTCCTAAACAAATACCTAGTACTTTTTTATTTAAATTATATAATTTTTTCATATTTTGAAGTTCAATCTCAGTATAATCATCCCCACCTGGTATAATATAACCATTACATATTTTTAGATAATCATCTAGATTATTATCAATACCTATTGGTATACCTCCAAATCTAAAAATAGAATCAAACAATTCTTTTTTTACGTATAACCTTGCATCTTCATTTCTTAATAATATACCTATTATTGGTTTCACTCTATCATCTCCAAAAAAAATACATGGTTTAGTCCATGTATTTATTCATTGATTTCATCATTTGATTCACTTGCTTTTGACTAGGTGTTCTTCCCATTTGCATCATCATTGCTTTAATCATTTGTTCATTAATTGGTGGATTTTGTTTCATAAATTTTTTCATATATTTACGTGCTAAAAGGAAGCCAATTACTGCACCAACAACTAAACCACCAAGTACTTTTAATATATCTAATAACATTATATCAACCCTTCCTACAAGTATTTTACTAGAAATTAACAAATTATACAAGACTATATTACATTATATTTATTAAATTATAATTTATTCATAATTTGTGATTTAATAGATTCATAATCAAATTTAGAATATCGTAAGATTTCATTTGAAGTACCACTAATACTATAATCATCAATACCTATTGCATATTCTAAATTAGTAGCAAACCTACTTAAACCTAATTTATTACCAGCTTCAATAGTAAATGTTTTGATATTTTTTGGAAGTAGATCATTTTGATAATTTACATCTTGATTTAAATATAACTGGACACATGGCATACTAACAACTCTAACAGATAAATGATTAGTATTCCATAATTCATTAGCAATTCTGATACCAGTATGAATATCTGAACCAGTAGCCACAATAATTAAATTAATAACATTACTAGGTTGAAAAACTATATATGCGCCTATACTTACTAAATCAGCTCTTGAATATTGTACTAAAGAACTTTCTTTATTTGATAGAATTAGTGCTGAAGGTTTATCTTTAGTATTTATAATATTATGCCAGCAACCAAGAAGTTCTACAGCATCACATGGTCTATAAACATTTAGATTTGGTATAGTTCGAAGAGATAATATTTGCTCAATAGGTTGAACAAATGGTCCATTATTTGTACTATTAACTACATCATTATTAAAAATAAATATTGATGGTAAATGCATAATAGATGCCATACGAATAGAATTTCTCATATATTCTGTAAATATTAAATCAGTAACGCAAAAAGGCATAAATTTAGAAAGTACAAGACCATTAGTAATACAACCTATAGCATTTTCTCCACAATTAAAATTAATATTTTTTCCATTATAATTAGAAGTTGTAATATCAAGTTCACGGTCTAAATGCATCATATTATTACTTCCACCAATAAAATTCGGTATTAAATGAGCAATTCTTTCCATAATTGTAGTATTTATAGAAAATAATGATTCTTTAGTATCTGTTTCAAATTTAAACTCTTCTTTTAATAAATTTATGGTTTCTGATTTATCAAACAAATAATTAAATTTTGAATAATCACCACTTAAATTATTATCTACATATTGTTTATAAAGAGAAGCCCATGCAGAATACTTAGAGCTACTATGATTTGATATCATAATACCAAATTGTCTTTTATATTCATCATATACATAAAATTTTTCATTTGGTATATTATTTAATGCTTTAAAACTAGCAACTCCATTATCATTTAAAAGATTAGAAAGTAAAATAGTACCTTCATTATTTAATTTTTCTTTACCATCACATTTAAATTCAATAATAGTTGGACTTGATGAACTTTTAGCTTTTCCAATTGCTTTATCTATTTCTTTTAAATCATTTCCTTTTCTAATAGATATAGTATTCCAACCACAACCACTAAACCTACTTAAAACATTATTATCTTGTAAAGATATATAAAGAACTACTAAGCCATCTAATTTATTCATACTAGCAAAAGAAGCAGCTTCATAAATAAGACCTTCACGAGCATCAGCATCTGTTATTAATGTATATACTTTATAATCAATAATATGACTATCAATACCAAATATATTCTTTTTAGGTATTACATATTTAGATGATAAAATTTTTCTTCCTAAAACCATTCCTACTGATGTTGCACATGCACATCCAGGAAGTCCAGCACTCATATCAATACCAGGTGTCATATTATAAACTGGATAACCTGGTGTTTTATAATTATAATGTTTATAATTTTTTAAGTCATCAATACTAATATTATATCCAGCGAAATATAATGTTGAATATAATAAAGCTGATAAATGACCATCTGATAATACAAAACGATCACGATTTATCCATGTTGGATCATTTAAACTAATATTTAAATGCTTAGCAAATAATGTAAACATGACTGGTGCTGCCGCAACTACTATATTAGAATCTTCACTTTTAGTTTCATTTAACATATCAAATGCTAATGATTTTATATTTGCAAGTATTTTATTTTCCATGCTATCACCTCTTTATTCTATATATAAGTATATCAAAAAAGAAAAAAAAATAAAATGATTTTATTTATTATAGACAATCACTTTATTTTCATTATCCGACATTTTAATTTCACTATTTACATCTACTGAATTGACATAAACAATTCCAACTACAAAAAGGAAAAATCCCATCATAACCTTATTTTTTAATAATTCTTTCATACTTCTTTCCTCCTCTTAACTAAATTAAGTTTATCACAAACGTTTGTTCGTGTCAATATAAATTGCAAACAAATGTTTGACTTTACATTTTTTTTATGCTATACTCTTAGTAATGAAAGTGAGGATATTATGGAATCTTTAACTAAAAGACAACAACAAATCTTGAATTATATAAAAGAATATATTGTTTCTCATGGTTTTCCACCTACTGTACGTGAAATAGGAAGTGCTCTTGATATTCACTCTCCAGCAACTATCCATGCTCATTTAGTTAATTTGGAAAACAAAGGTTTTATTCGTAAACAAGAAACAAAAAATAGAGCTATTGAATTACTTGTAGAAAATGAATTTATGCCTAAAAACGAAGAAGTTGTAGAAGTACCACTTCTTGGAAAAATAACTGCTGGAAGTCCAATTGAAGCTATTGAAAAACCAGATGAATACTTTTCTTTACCTGCTTATTTGATTCCAAACAATAAGGAAGTATTTACATTACTTGTTAGTGGAACTAGTATGATTAATGCTGGTATCCTTGATGGAGATATAGTTATTGTTGAAAGAAAAAATACAGCTCGTAATGGTGAAATAGTAGTTGCTATGACAGATGAAAATGAAGTAACTTTAAAAACTTTTTATAAAGAAAATGGTTATTTTAGATTACAACCACAAAATGACACTTTAGCTCCTATTATTCTTCAAAATGTAACAATACTTGGTAAAGCTATAGGATTATATAGAAAAATATAAAAAGAATGATTTTTAATCATTCTTTTTTCTATCTCTTTGCATTTTTGAATATTTACATCCACAATAATCTTGTCTATATAAATTATAAATACTTGATAACTCTATAGATCTTTTATAACCATTTTTCTTTTTAAAATCTGATACTAAATATTTAATATCATATTCATTAGCTAGTTCTAAACCTATTTCATTTAATTTATCAGCATTCTTATAAGGACTAATTGATAATGTAGTACAAAAATAATCATAATTATTTTTTTTAGCCTCTTTTACAGTTTCAGTTAAACGCATACGATAACATTTAAAACATCTAGGTCCACCTTCATCATCATTTTCATAACCTACTACTATTTTTTCAAAGTCTTCATTATTATATTTACCTTCAATAACTTTAACAGGATTAGCAAGTGGCATTTCTGTTATTAAACGATTTAATTCAGCAATACGTTTTTTAAATTCATTTACCGTATCAATATTAGGATTATAATAATAAATTGTTATATCAAAATATTTAGCTAAATATTCAAGTACATAACTACTACATGGTCCGCAACAAGCATGAAGTAATAATTTAGGTCTATTATTTATATCAATTTTATTTAATATTTCATCAAGTTCTAATTGATAATTTTTTTTCATCTAAAGAACCCCATATAAATTAAGAAAGCTGTATAAATAAGTACTAAAATTATACCATTATTCTTTTCAAATCTTGATGTTTTATATTTAACACCTACCATTATAGAAAGAAGTATACCTCCTATTAAACCACCAACATGAGCATAATTATTTATACCCTCTAAAAAATATCCTAAACTTAAATTAAGTACTATTAAAGGTATAATTTGTGATTTAACAACAGTTCCAAAATAAACACGATAATGATATCCAAAATATAACAGTGAGCCAAGAAGTCCAAAAATAGCTCCTGATGCTCCAGCGCTAACTGCATCTGTTACGAATAAAAGTGACATTAAATTACCTAATACTGCACTTCCAAAATAGATAATTATATATTTTACTTTTCCATAAAAAGATTCAAGTTGTGAACCAATTACATAAAGTGAATACATATTACAAAGTAAATGCCAAAAACCAATATGAATAAAAGCTGAAGTAATTAAACGCCAAAATTCATGTCCTTTTAGGACATTTGACGGAGCAAGAGCACCAAAATCAATTAATGTATCAACATTTTCACTACCCTTACCAAATATATACATAGCAATAAATACTAATACATTAATTAAAATTAAAGTATATGTAACATATGGTGTTTTTTTAGCAAATACATCTTCTGCTTTTCTAGCATCTTCACCACTTTTATCATTTATTTCTTTGGATAATCTAGCAAATAAAGCCAAACCGTCTTCATTATAATTAGTTTCTTTCATAATTTCTGGAAAAGAATCAATAACAAAACGATAATTAGATATTTCATTAATATCATTAACACCTATACAATCAATATTTTCAAAAGTATAATTTTCGCTATTTAATACTTTAACATTATCACCTAGATTAATAAAAATACTTAATGTTTTTATATGAAATGAGAATGTTTTCTTTTTAATTTTTTTAGCTATTTGTTTAGTTTTTAATATATCATAATTAAACTGCTCATCATTATGAATATAATTAGAAACAATACGAACTATTTTATATTCACTATCCAAGTTTTCAAGCCATATTTCATTTTGAGCTCCATGAAGTACTATAGGATTATATCCTTGATTAGTAATAAAATAATGAAGTAGTTTCATTACTAATGTATCTTTATCGCTCATTAATAAAGTTGACATTATAATTCCCCCTCTCTAAATTTATTTAATATATTTTCAAATTTATTTGGTAATTCACTATCAAATTCCATATATTTACCAGTAGTTGGATGAATAAATCCAAGTGTTTTAGCATGTAAACATTGTCCTTCATCATTAATTAGTTTACGTTTTCCATAAACAGGATCATTAACTACAGGATGATTAATATAATTCATATGTACTCTTATTTGATGCGTTCTTCCTGTTTCTAGTGATAATTCAATTAAAGTAGCATCTTTAAAACGTTCAAGAACTTTAAAATGGGTAATTGCTTTCTTACTATTTACACTAGTAACGCACATTTTTTTACGATCTTTTTCATCACGACCAATTGGTGCATCAATAGTACCCCTATCATGTTCAATTACACCCCATACAAGTGCAACATACTTACGAGTAGTTTTCTTTTCTTCAAGTTCTTTCGCAAGCACTTCATGAGCTTTATTATTTTTAGCTATCATTAAAAGTCCTGTTGTATAAGCATCTATACGGTGTACAATACCTGGTCTAAATTCGCCATTTATATCACTTAAATTATCAGAATAATATTTAAGAGCATTTACAAGTGTTCCAGAATAATTACCTGGTGCTGGATGAACTACCATACCATTTGGTTTATTAATAACAATAACATCATTATCTTCATAAACAATATCAAGTGGTATATCTTCAGCTGCTACATCCATCACTTCTTCTTTAATATCATTAATAGTAATTATATCTCCATTTTTAATATTATAACTACTTTTAGTTTCTTTATCATTTACAAGTATAGTTTTATTTTTAATTAAGTTTTGAATATAACTTCTACTATAACCTAAATATTCCATTAAATACATATCAATTCGGCCACTTTGATTATTTATTTCTATTTTTTCCATACAAAGCCTCCTTAATTGAAAAGAATATTATTAGTAATATAGATACAACTATACAAATATCAGCAAAATTAAAGATTGGAAAATTATAACCAAATATTTTAAAATCTAAAAAATCAACTACTGATTCTCTAAATATTCTATCAATAAAATTACCTATTATTCCACCATATAATATTCCATATAAAACTAAATTTTTCTTTTCATCTTTAATAAGAAAATAATATATACATAAAACTGCAATTATTGTAATTCCAATTAGTAATACTCTATTTCCTGATAATATGCTAAATGCTGCGCCATTATTTTGTACATATGTTATTGAAAAGAAATTTTTAATAATAGTAGTGCTTTCACCAATATTATAAAAATTAATTATTAAGGCTTTAATAATTTGATCAATTATAACACAAATAACACCTGATGTAATAATCTTTTTCATAGCACCACCACTTAATAATTATATCAAATTATAATATCAAAAACAAGTTATCAAAATTAAATAAAAAGGCTTAAGCCTTTATTTAATTTAAAATTTTACTAAGTGATTTAAAAAGTGATTTACATATAATTCCAATTACAATACCTGCTGGAATAGAAAATAATAATATTACTGGTAGATAATTATAAATATTTATATTTTTAAGTATTAAACTTGCCATTATTATTTGTCCTATTGAATGAAAAATAGAACCAACTACACTAACGCCTATAATAGATAATTTAGTCATTTTTTTAACTATAAACATCATAATAATACTAAATATTGCTCCAGATAAACTAAGAAAAAAACTAATACTAAATAAACCTGTAACTAAAATTCCTACTACAAATACGCGAAGTATTGAAACTAATAAAGCATCTTTAAAAGTATAAAAATATAATACTAATAAAATAATAATATTTGTAAGTCCAAGCTTTATTCCAGGTACAAATGAAATAAAAATTGGTACTAATGATTCTACAATATTAAGTACTACTGCAAGAGCTAAAAACATTGCAATATTAACTGTCTTTCTAAGTTCCATATTTTACCTCACTACTGTATCTAATTCTTCATTTGCTTCTATTTTAATTATTATTTTATTTGGCAGGCATACTATTGTTTCATATGTTTCACTAATAAATCCTTGATATGAACATATATGTTTAGGACTTACTTCTTCTTTAACTCTTATTTTATTATCTTTCACTTCCATATATACTTTACCATTATATCCATCTACTGTATATTCATTATTGATTGATAAATCAATTTTAGACACAATTTTATTTTCATAATAAACTATAGCTACTTTATTATTTTTATTTCTAAATATAAATCTAATACCTAGTATAATTAAAATTATTAATAATGAACTAACAATTAATTTAATATCACTTTTATTCATATTTACTAATTCCTTTAGATTTAATTATTTCATTATCATTTGTATACCATATTGCTGCAACATCATCAAATTGTTTAATATATTCCATTCCATCTTGAATACTCATTAAAAATAATGTAGTAGATAAAGCATCACCTAAACTACTATCTTTAGTTATTACTGTAACACTTTTCATATAATTACCAGGATATAAAGTATTAGGATCAATAATATGGCTATATCTTTTACCATTATATTCATAAAATCTTTGATAACCACCACTAGTTACTACACTAATATTATTACCTTTAATTACCATATAAATTTTTGATGGATCTTCTGGATTTTCAATACCTATTTTATACTTATCAGCTGCATAATGATTACCTACTTTAACATTACCACCAGCATTAATAATATATTTATCAATTCCTATACTTTCTAAATATTTACCTGCTTCTTCAGTTGCATATCCTTTAGCAATTGCGCCTAAATCAATATTTGGATGATTATTTTTAATTTTTCCATCTTTTAAAATAATTTTATTAATATCATTAATAGCTGCATTATTAATTTCTTCAGATGTTGGAATACCATTTCCTAAATCACGATACTTTTTCCATACATCAATAATATTACCCATATTAATATTTAAAAGATTATTACTTTTTTGATACCAATTAATACCATATTCTAATAAATTATATAATTTAGAATCAATATCTAAATATTCTTTATTATCATTATTATTATTTATATAATATACATTTATTAATTCATTTTCTTCATATCTATTAGTTAAATCGTGATAATTCTTATAAATACTATCTATTTTATCTAAAGCAGCATTTGCTTTTTCTTTTGATTCATTATAAATAGTAATATTTATATAAGTATCCATATAAAATAAATTTTTCTCATATTTATCTAATTTATTATTTTTAAATATTACAGCATATAAAACCATTAATAATAAAATTACAATAACAATTATTATATATTTTTTCATATTACACCAAAAAAGAAAAGATTATGCATCTTTCTTTTTTCTAGTCTTAATTTCAGTTGGTAATTTTAAAACATCTTCATAAACCTTTTTTAAATCTTTACCAATTGCTTCTATATCTCTAGCTTTAGCTACTTTATAGCCTTCATTTGTTAAATCAGGTAATTTATGTTCTAATATTCCTCTAATTTTTTGTTCAAAAGAATCTAAATCAGTTGCTTTATAAACATTTTTACCATCTTCAAACCATCCTTCATAAATTGGAATATCACGAATTAAAGTTGGTATTCTAGATGCTAAAGCTTCTAAAAGTACAATTCCTTCTGTTTCTTCAAGAGTTGGAAAGAAAAATAAATCTGCTCCTGAATAAGCTTTTTTAAGTTCTTCTCTTGGTACATAACCAGCAAATAATAAATTAGGTAATTTAGTTGTTACTGCTTTACGTATTTTAGCTGGTATTAATTTTAAATCAGTATAACCAAACCATACAAATTTATATTCTGGACATCTTTTAGCTAGTTCTACAAAATCTAAAATACCTTTTCTTTCAATATAAAGTCCTACGGCAATAATTATTTTATCATCTTTAGTAAAACCATATTTTTTTCTAAATTCTAATCCTTCTTTTTCATTTTTTTCATAAAAAGAAAGTTCTATACCATTTGAAATTGCTACAATAGGTTTATTAATAGGATAATTCTCCAATAATTTTTTAGAATATGGTGTTGGAGTTACTATCATATCAGCAATACCATAACATTTTTTTAGCCATTTTTTAAAAAGAGGTGCAAGTTGATTAGATAGTTTAAAAGAATTACGAAAATCTTCCTCAGTTGAATGAGCGTGATAAATTACTTTTTTACCATTTTTCTTTGCCTTTTTAGCTAAAGAATATGACTCTGGAAAAATAGTATTAATATGGACAATATCATAATCATCATTTGGATCTAAAGTATAAGGAACATTATTTAACTCAAGTGCTTTCATTTGGTGTTTAATAGCTCTTCCTACTCCACTTTTTTCAATAGCATTCATTTTATCAGAATGTAATAATACCTTCATATACATCACCATATTTATTTTATCATAAAAAAAAAAGATTGTAAATTAATCCCAGTATTCGGTATAATTACCATCTTCTTTATAAAAATCATCCATTAAAACAACAAATCTAAACATATTAACTGCTTCTTCTTTAGTATAAATACGCACATCTACGCCATCAAAATTAGGAAGTGATTCAGCAACATAATAGTGTTCACCATCATAACCAATTATAATCGCAATATGCCCCCAATAGTTGAATAAATCTCCTACTTTAATAACTCCAGAATTAATTACATCCATATCAAGTGGTGTAAATTTTCCTAGATCTGTCATTTGATAAATTCCTTCATTTTCTCCAGCACCAATATCCCCTGGATCAAATCCACCATTAACAAGTGTCCAAGCAACAAATCCTGAACAATCCAAACCATTAGGCATTAATTTTCCAATATAATAACCAAAGTATGGTTCATCTTCCCAGTTACGAAGATCACATCCCCAAATAGCCGGTCCACTAAATGTAGGACTAATATTCTCCATTTTACTATCACTTAAATATAAACCTTGATGATAATATCTTCCTTCACCATCAACTACATGAGCTCCATCTTCTCCTAAACGACCATTTTCATAAAAATATGGTATTTGATAAGGAAATTCTAGTGTTAAAAATCTAGCTGCTGCAACTGCTCCTGCTCTAGTTTTATATCCTGCTTCTTCAACTCTCTGTTTTAATAATTCATCAAGTAAAGCATTTTCTTCTTCAGTATATCTATGACATGGTACATGTTCTCTTCCTTCATATTTTACACTTTTAAGAGTTATTAAATCTGTAACAATTATTTTAAGTTTTGATTCAGTACCATCTAATGTTATATGAGCTTTACCTGGAGTAAGTGCTTTTACAATTCCATTTTCAATTTTAATAACTTGATCATTATCAGAAATAAATTCATAATTAGTATCTATTTTAATAATATGTTTATCATTATATTTTATTTTATATTCTTCACCAACTACTAAATAAACAAGTTCATCCTCAAATTTAAATTCCGCATCATTTTCTAAATAATTTTCAAGATTATAGTTTTTAGTTTTATTATAAGAATTATATAAACTTACTTCATAATTATCATTAACAGGAATTTTTAAAATACATTTATTATTTTCACTTTTTGCAGTAATTTCATTTTCTCCATTACTAGCTTTACATGAAAAAGAATGATTGAATAATATATTACTTTTTTTAGTCATAACAATTTCAAAATAATCATTTTCTAAACTATAATCCTTTAATTCAATAGTAAATAATTCTAATTTATAATCATAAAAATATAAGAATATTATTCCTATTATTAAAGCACTTATAAATGATATTAATCCAATTATTAACTTCTTCATACTAACTCCTATTATGAGATAATTATAACATAAAAATATTCAATTTTAAATAAGTATTTTAATTAAAATAACATCATCACCTATTTTTTCTAATTGAGCCCATTTAACACTAACTTCATTATGATTAAAAAAAGAAAAAAAGAAACGTTTTTTTTCTACTATTAAATTAACAATTTCTCCATTTTGACCAATATCAACATCTATAATATTACCCATTTTTCTTCCATCAACAATATTAACAACATCTTTGTGTTGCAAATCCGATAAACGCATATCATACCACCTATTTAATTATTATGTGTATATATTTTTAATATTACTCCATCATAAATTGAAAGGAGATAATATGTCACGTTATAAAGTTGAGATTGCTAACGTGAATACTGCGAATATTAAAGTATTAAAAAGTGATGAGATGTTAGATTTATTTAAAAAATATCAAAATGGTGATACTTTAGCTAAAGAAGAATTAATAAATGGCAATTTAAAATTAGTTTTATCTATTTTAAAAAAATATAATAACAGAACTGATAATATGGATGATTTATTTCAAGTTGGATGCATTGGATTAATTAAAGCTATTGAAAATTTTGATTTATCTCATGATGTAAAATTTTCTACATATGCAGTTCCTATGATTTTAGGTGAAGTAAAAAGATTTATTAGAGATAATAATAGTTTACGAATTGCTAGAAGTATTAAAGATTTAGCTTATCGAGCATTAAAAGTTAAAGAAGAACTTATAAATAAATTAGGAAAAGAACCTAGTATTAGTATGATAGCTAAAGAATTAAATGTAGATGAATTAGATATAGTATCAGCACTTGATTCTACTAAAGAAGCAATAAGTATGTTTGAACCAATATACAATGATGGTGGTGATACTATTTATTTATTTGATCAAATAGAAGATAAAAATCATAATAATGATAGATTAAGTACTAGTTTAGCTCTTAAAAATGCTTTAAAAAAATTAAATGATAAAGAAAAAAAGATTATTAAATCTAGATACATTCTTGGTAAAACACAAATGGAACTAGCTGATGAATTAGGTATTTCCCAAGCCCAAATATCTAGATTAGAAAAAAATGGTTTAGATAATTTAAAAAGAATGATTACTTAATCATTCTTTAATAATTTATTTACTAATTTTTCTAATTCATTTTCATTTATTTTAATTTTATCAAATAATTGTTCAACAGTACCATGTGATATATATTTATCATCTATTCCTATTGTTTCAACATTAACTTTATGCTTTAAAGATATAACAGAAGCTAAACTACCATTTAATTCTTGTTCTTCTAAAACAATAAATTTATAATTATCTTTTTTAAATTTATTTATCAAATCATCATCTATTGGTTTAATAAAATAAGCATTAATAACACATAAATTATATTTATTAGCAACATTAGATACTATATCAAGCATTCTACCATAAGCTATAATAGCTATCTTTTTACCTTTGCGTACTATTTCCCATTTGCCATATTCAATATTTGTCAATGGTTTAAAATTATGATTACTTGTTCCTTTGTTATATTTAATAGCAAGTGGATGATTATATTGCACAGAATAATTTAGCATTAATCTTAAATCTTCAATACATTTTGGTTGCATAATAGCTAAATTAGGAATTAATGATAAGAAAGATGTATCAAGTATTCCATGATGTGTTCTACCATCTTCCCCTACTAAACCACTTCTATCTACCATTATAGTAACTGGTAAATCTTGCATACAAACATCTTCAATAATTTGATCAAAAGATCTTTGTAAAAAACTAGAATAAATAGCTACATATGGTTTATAACCAGCAAGTGCAAGACCAGATGCGAATGTAATCGCATGTTCTTCAGCAATACCTACATCAAAAAAACGATCTGGATATGTGCTGGCAAATTTAGTAAGACCTGTACCTTCCATCATAGCTGCTGTAATTGCAACTATTTTTTTATTTTTACGAGCTAGTTTAGTTAGTTCTAATCCAAATTCTTCTGAATAAGTGCTTTTTTTATTTTTTAATAATTCACCACTAGCTACTTCAAATTTACCAACACCATGATATAAATTAGGTTTATCTTCTGCATATGAATAACCATATCCTTTAATAGTCTTAACATGTAAAACTACAGGTCCATCCATTAATTTTATTTTTTTAATTATTTTATTAAGTTTTGAAATATTATGTCCATCTACTGGACCTACATATTTAAGTCCTAAGTTTTCAAAATATGTTGATGGCACAAAAATACCACGAATACTATTTTTAATATTACGAATTATTTTAGTTAATTTTTTACTATGATGTTTATCAAGTTTATAGTGAGCTCTCTTTTTTAATTTATTATAAAAAGTATTTACACGAATATTATTAAAATATTTAGATAAACTACCTACATTATTAGAAATTGCCATACCATTATCATTAAAAATAATAAGCATTTTACTTTTACGATATCCAACATCATTTAATGCTTCAAAGCTCATACCACCAGTTAAAGAACCATCACCAATTATACTAATAATATTATAATCTTTTTTATCTAAATCACGGGCACGAGCCATACCAAGTGCTGCTGATATTGAATTACTTGCATGACCAGAATCAAAGAAATCATATTTACTTTCTTTTCTTCTTGGAAAACCACTAATGCCTCCATAAGTACGAATAGTTGAAAGATTATCTTTTCTACCTGTTAATATTTTATATATATATGATTGATGTCCAACATCAAAAATTATTTTATCATTTTCAAAATCAAAATTTTTTAAAAGTGCAAGTGTAACTTCTACTATACCAAGATTGGATGCTAAATGACCTCCTGTAACAGATACATTTTCAACCAAAAAAGAACGAATTTCATTCGCTAAATTTTGTAATTTTTCATTTGATAATGTTTTAATATCACTGGGATTATTAATTTTATCTAACATCTTTTGCACCTTCAAACAATATATATATTAACATAAAAACAAATAAAAAAAAAGAGTATTACTACTCTAATATACTACGTTATATGAAATACTTGCAGCTTTTGTTAAATCAAGATTTACTTGTGATCTAATAGTTGCTGATTCATTAGGAGCAAGTACTCTATCAACTGCACCAGTAAGAACAATTAATTCTTGATTATTAGAATCTTTAAAACTTATTTTAATTGATTTGATACTAATATTTTCACTTGTAGTATTAGTTACATTTGCATTATAAGTTGAAAGTTCATCAAAATAAATTAATGAAATATTATCAATTTTTAATCCTTCTACAAAAGCTTCTGTAATGATTCCTTTTTCAGTATTAGGTACTGGTTTATTTTCAACTACTTGCTCTCCACCATTATTATTTGTTTGATTATTTGTCTTCTTTTCATCTTTTTTACCACCACATGCAGTTGTAACAAAAAGTAATCCACCTACAAGAATAGTTAAAAATACTTTCTTCTTCATTATATCAACTCCCTCTATTATAATTTTATAATATTAGTATTTAGATGTCAATATAAATACTCTAATCATGAGGTTTAAAAAATAAGCTAAGTAAAAATGCAAAAACAATTGCAGCTACTATACCAGTTGATGTTAAATCAAACATACCTAAAAATAATCCATATATACCAAAATCTGATGCTTTATCAAGAGCTCCATGAATAAGTGAATGGCCAAAACTAGTAATTGGTACCATTGCTCCTGCCCCAGCCCATTTAATGATTTTATCATAAATATCAAAAATATCTAAAAAGGCACCTATAACTACAAATAATGTTGTTACATGCCCCGGAGTTAACTTAGTATTGTCAAGTATAATTTGACCAATTAAACAAATAAAACCACAAAATATAAATGCATTTAAATAAATCATTCTATTACCTCCAAACTAATCGCATGAGCAATAGATGGTATTGATAATTTTTGATTAACCGTTGAAGTTGAATGGAGAGCCCCGGTTGCTACTAGTAAAACTCTTTTAATTTTTTTCTTACACATTTGATTAAAAATATAACCATATGTAACAAGTGGCGCACAAGCTGGACCACTACCTCCAGCATATACTGGTTGATTATCTAAATCATAAATCATAGTTGCTGTATCATTATAATTTTTTAAATCGATATTATATTCCTTAAGCATATACTCTTTTAATATTTTTTTACCATATTTTCCTAAATCTCCAGTTAATATTACATCATAGTAATTTACTTCTCTTTTTAAATCTTTTAAATGTCTATAAATTGTATCCGCAGCAGCTGGTGCCATAACAGCCCCCATATTATATGCATCTTTAATACCTAAATCTTTAACAATTCCAATAGTACTACTTTCAAGTTTAATACCACTTTTATTATATGATAAAAAACACGCAGCCCCTCCTGTTGTAGTAAATGTAGTAGTTTTTGGTTTTGGGCCTCCATATTCTACAGGATATCTAAATTGTTTTTCGGCAGCATTATTATGTGATGATACTGTACAAATACAATTTTTAATTTGTCTTGCTTCTATCATATTAGCCCCTATAATAATTCCTTCAACACTTGTTGCACAAGCATTATATAATCCTAAATAAGGTATTTCTAATGTAGAAGAAGCTAAATTAGAAGCTACTATTTGATTAAGTAAATCTCCTGATATATGAAGATCAATATCAAATCTAGTTTTATTTATTTTTTCAAGTAAAATATCAACAGCATCAATTATTAATTTACTTTCGGCTTGCTCAAATGTTTTGGAATCACAATATAAATCATCATATCCTTTATCAAAATAACTATGAAGTGGCCCCTTCTTCTCATAAGGACCTGTAACTATAGCTGTTTCATTAATATAAACATTATTATATTTTGTTGTCATTTTATCCTCCAAAAATAAGTATTCTAATTATTCCAAAAAAGTAAGCACTACAAACTCCAAAAATAATAACTGAACCAGCTAATTTAAACATATTGGATCCTATTCCTGTGACTAATCCTTCTTTTTTATAATCAAGAGCTGCACTCATCATTGCATGAGCAAATCCTGTTATTGGAACTATTAATCCTGCTTTACAAAAATTAACCAATTTATCAAAAAAGCCTAGACAAGTACAAAATGCACTAATAAATATTAAAGTAACTATCATAAATGAACTTGCATCTTTAGTTGAAATATGAAAAATATAAGCATAAAAATTTAATAATAATTCGCCTATTACTCCAACTATACCTCCTGTTATAAAAGCAATTAACCCATTATAAATTCTATTTTCTTTAGGAGTATATTTTTTTACTATTTCTTGGTACTTTTTTCTTTCCATAAATTTCCTCCTAAATTTATTATGAATTAATTAATTGAATTTATACAAAAAAACAGATTACATTAATCTGTTTCTAAGTTTAGTAAGTACTTTTTTTTCATATCTTGATACTTGTACTTGACTCATATGCATTTTTTCAGATATTTCAGTTTGTGAAAGACCATCATAATATCTAGCTTTTATAATTTGTTTTTCTTTATTATCTAATCTTAAATATTCATTTTTTAAACTTATAAGTTCATCTATGCTACTATTTTCATTACTACCAATACATTCATATAAACTAATATTTTCATCCAAATCAAATGGTTCATCTAAACTAGTTACATTATTTGGTATATTTAATAATTCAATAATTGTATATTCAGGAATATTAAGATATAAACTAAGTTCTTTAACAGTTGGTTCTCGCATATATTTTTGAGTTAATAATATTCTAACTTTTTCTAATTTATAAGCAAGTTTTTGAAAATCATGTCCTACTTTAACTGACTTATTTTCTCTAATAAAATTCTTTATTTCACCTAATATATACATATATGAATATGTAGAAAATTTAACATTTAATGAATTATTATAACTTTTACTTGCTTTAACAAGTCCTAAACAACCAGCTTGAAATAAATCATTTTTGTTTTCATAATTAGCATAATATTTATTTATAATAGCATATACTAAATTTTGATTTTCTAAAATTAATGTTTCTGTCATTATACATTTATAAGTGAAAAAGCACTATTTTCATTATCTAGTTCTGTCATATATTTAAGTAATCTACTACGAATTATTTTTTCTTTTATATTATCATTGATTCCACATATAATAGACTGTCCATGATTATTTTTACATAATTCATAACCATATAATAATGAATTAATTCCTTTTTCATCTATTTTATTAAGATTAGATATATTAAATACAACATTTCTAATTCCATTATCTATCATTAAGTCTTTCACATCATAATTCCACTTACTAATTGTTTTTTTACTTAATTCACCATACAAACGAACAAACAAAATTCCTTTCTTATTTTCAATATCAATATCTAACATATATCACCTCGCAATAAATCTATCACATATTAATTTATAATTATATCAATTCGACAAAACTAGAATTTATTTTAATTCTACATTTTTCTTAAAGAATATAACACTAGTTATTATAGTAATTATTAATATTAAATAAATCATACTATTCTTTTTCTTAGCTATTTTTTCTTTTTCAACTTCAATTAAATATTTTTCTTTTTCACTATTCAAACACATATTATAATCATCTATTATATTATTTTTTTGTTTTTCAAGTTCTTTAATTTGACTATCTAAATAAACTAAATTACTTTGAAATTCTTCCTGATTATTTTTATTCACTTTTGATAATGTATCAATATCATAATTTTGTTTATTAATTTTATCATTTAATTCTTCATTTATTTTTAAAATAGAATTAATATCTTTTTCAAATATTTGATTTTGAGTTAATAACTTTTCTTGATAATCAGTAATTAATTTTAATAAATTATTCTTATCATTTTCATTCTTACTTATTTGCTCATTTAAAATTGAATTATTTAATTCTAACTTTTCATTTTCTTTTTTATTTTCATTTATTTCTTTATTTAAATCTTTAATAGATTGTTTTAATTCTTTATTAGTATTATTTAATTTATCATTTTTATCTTTTATTTTTTCAAGATTTTTTTTATTCTTTTCTAATAATTTATTTAAATCATTTATTTGATTAAGTAAATTACTATTTTCACTTTCCACATTATTATTTATATTATTTAAATTATTAATATCATTTTCTAAATTCTCTACTTTAATAAGTAATTCATTATAACTATTTTCTACTAAATCTACTTCTACCTTTTTATCAATTGTCATAAATGGTAAAATGAATTTTATATTATATATACCATTTTTATTCATATCAATATTTGTTTCAATTTTAAAATCACAAGTATTTTCTAAAACGAAGTCTTCTAATTTAGTATCTTTATTTTTTATTATTAAATTATCATCTAAAACAAATTTATCTCTAATACGATATCTATAATAATCATGATAATCTGAATCATCTAAATTAGGAAATTCTTCATTTGCTTCTAAAAAGTATCCCTCATCATATATAATCGCATCATCTCTATAATAAAAATAGTATTTATCATTAAAACGGTATACTTTATTTATTGAGTTTGGAAATGTATTTGTAATATCTAAATCATCATCATTAATTCTAATTGTTATAGGTATTATGTCATTTTTTTTATTAGTTTTCATAGATATTATAAATGCTTCATTTACATTTGTTGAATATGTTTCTTTAAATTTTACATCAAAACTTCTTTCTTCATCACTTTCTGAATATTCATAAATATTTAACTTCAAATCTTCAATATAAAAATATGCACCTAAATCAATACGTAATTCTCCCGTTGAATTTCTCAAATATGAGTTATTTTCTCCTATAATTCCATTATTAATATATAATTCCATATTGGGTGAACAATTACCACATAAAAGTCCATAATTAAGTTTTCTATTATATTTATCATACACTTCAATTTCTGAAATATTTAATTTACCATCTACACCATTTGGATTAGTTATATAAATATATCTAATAAGTGTTCCCGCAATCCCCATTTTTTCTTCAATAGTTCTATTTATCATATTTTTTGGTTTTTTAGCAGACCATTCATAATAAGCATAATCAAAGTTTTCATAATCCACTTTTGGATATAATTCTGGATTATCTCCTTCTAAATAATATTGACCTTCAATTCCTATCTTACTTCTTTTGAATCTTCTTTGAATATCTACATCTACCACATCAGATTCATAGATTATATTTTCTGAGAAAGATGAATATTCACCATAATCAGAATAGTATACTTCTGCCTTAGCACTGGTTATAAATAATAAACTACATACTACAATAAAATATTTTTTCATTTTTTTGCCTCCCAATTTATAAATACCAAAAAAAAAGAAGAATTCCTTCTTTTTTTTATAAATTTTTTAATTCAAGAGTTTTTTTATCATCTTTCTTGTCATCTATAATATTATTCATAAAATACCTATATAAATCAATTTTATCAAAGAAAGTTGCATCAAGTAATTCTTTATAAAAGGCATAATTATTCATTAACCTAGTTTGTAAATCACTATCATTTTTCCAATTTGATGTAACCCCATACGTATTAGTATGATCCATTTCTTTAGTACAAATATGGAAATCTACTAAATATTCTCCAACAAATACTTGTGTATGAATTGCCCTATATTCATCATCATTATTGCCACCTATGAAATCACAAAAATCAGAATAACGACATGGATATGAGTGTATCAAAGATAATATAGCATAACATTCTTCTTTAGTTTTAACAAAACACTTAGCAGAACAAAATCCTGATAATTTTAATGCTGTTTCATTAATTAATATATTATTAATTTCATTAAGTTCTCCCGCTTGTTTACAAATACTATAACCACTTTTTTTATTATTTTTAAACTCCACATCTTCTTTAAATGTAAGATCAGATTCATTAAGCTTTTTCTTAACCGTTTCTATTATTTCATTATATTTATCAGTTGTTTTAGCTACTACTAAATTAGAAAGATCATATTTAGTATCATATCTAAAACATAAATCTTCTAAATTACTCTTAATATTATATATTCCAAGTAATTGAGCTATTGGAATATAAAAATTAAATGTATCTTTAAGAAAATCACATATTTTAGTATAGCTTATTGAATCAATATTATGTAGAATTGCAATTCTTTCAACTAATTTAATAATAGCAACTTTAACATCTAAAACAATCGTTCTAATCATTAACTCTTTATCATTTTTATCACTTTGAAAAATATTTTTATTAAACCTGTTAAGCAAATCAACTTTATACATAACATCTTCATTAAACTCATTTTTTACTTGTGAATCATCTATATTGTTTTCACTTACTGTTCTATAGATTAAAGCAGCAACAATAGTATCAATATCCGCATGAAAATCAATTGAAAGAAAAAGCGCAGTTTCATTAGCAACTATTTCTGAAAACTCATCAGTTTTATCAGCATTATACCAACTGTTAAATGCATAAGCATGATTTAACATTCTGTAATCTTCCCTTTTATTTAAATCATAACTATTTCTGATTGTATCATTATTTATTGAAAGCATACAATCACCCCTCTTTTTGCGTGATATTATACACTAATTTATTAAATTTGTAAATATATTTTTTTTTAATACATATTATTTAATGGAAGTGATTTATGTTTAAAAAAATTTTGAGATTCCTTTTTAAAGATTTTTATCTTTTTACAGCTGCATATTCTAATAATATTTTCCCAGATCCATTATCAAAAGAAGAAGAAGAAAAAGAAGTATCTAAAATGCTACAAGGAGATACAAATGCTAGAAATATTCTAATTGAACATAATTTAAGATTAGTTGCTCATATCATTAAAAAATATGATCATCGTAAAGAAGATGAGGATGATTTAATTAGTATAGGAACTATAGGATTAATTAAAGGTGTAGATAGTTATTCATATAAGCATGGTACAAGAATTACTACATACTGTGCCAGATGTATAGAAAATGAAATAAGAATGTATTATCGAAGTAATAAAAAAAATAATAAAAACATTAGTATAAATGAATCAATAGGTTTTGATAAAGATGGTAATGAAATTACATTTATTGATATTTTAAAAACACCTAATCCAGACTTTGCACTTGATATTTATAATCAAGATAATTTAGTTCTTTTAAAAAAATATTTTAAAGTATTATCGAATCGAGAAAAAGAGATAATTATAAAAAGATATGGTTTAAATAATAATGATGAATTAACACAAAAAGAAATAGCTAAAACACTAGGTATATCAAGAAGTTATGTTTCTAGGATTGAAAAAAGAGCTCTTACCAAAATGTTAAAAGAATATATTAAAAATAAAAATAGTACTTAATATATTGACTTACTAATAACTTGTGTTAGAATAAGAATAGGAACACTTAAAGCGGAAGTTAAGTGTTGCCTATTAGGATACACCTAACTTACCAAAGTTAGGTTTTTTTATTACTTAAGAATAAGTAATATTATGATAATAAGACTTGAAAATATTAATAAGTCTTTTTTACTCATAATTATCACCTCCGTATAGTAAAACCCCCTGAATATAGAAAATTTTCCTAAACTAAGG
>JAEETF010000041.1 GCA_016290195.1 Bacilli bacterium
AAATTCTCAAAAGATGTTTAATAGATTAGGATTTAAAAAAATAAGTGAAGATTCTAGAACAGGTAATGGTTTTTATGAATTTAAACAAAAAGAAAATATATTTAAAAAATTAAAATCTATTAGAAAAAAATAATTAAAAATTGTGATATAGGAATCACAATTTTTTTGTTAAAAGTGTTTTACTTGACTTATTCATTTTTTACATTTAAAATAGAATTATAGGGAATAATTTTGATTTTCTATATATATTGGAGGAATAGTATGAATGATGTATTTTTCTCCATTTTACTAGTCTTAATTGGACTTTTTGTTGGTATAATAGGTGTTATTATATTTAATTATATTAGAGGTAGTAGAGTATCTAAAAGAATAGAAAAGATGCTTGAAAAAGCACAAAAAGATGCTGAAAAAATTAAAAGAGATCAAGTATTAGAAGCAAAAGAAGAAACATATAGATTAAAAAATGAAGCAGATAAAGAAATAAAAGAAAAGAAGATTGAAATCAAAGAATCTGAAGAAAGAATTCTAAATCGTGAAAGTAATATGGATCGTCGTGATCAAATGTTACAAAAAAGAGAATTACTTTTAGAAGAAAAAGAAAATAATATAATATTAAAACAAAAAGAAGTTCAAGATGAGAAAGATAAAGTGGAAGAACTAAGAAAAGAACAATTAGAACAACTTGAAAAAATTGCTTCTTTCTCTAAAAAAGAAGCTAAAGAACTTGTTATGAAAAGAGTAGAAGAAATGATGAATCTTGAAGTAGCAAGTTATATTAAAGAAAGAGAAGCTGAAGCTAAATTAGAAGCTGATAAAAAAGCTAAAGATTTACTTGTATCATCTATGCAAAAATATGCAGGTGATGTAGCAGGTGAACAAACAGTTACAGTAGTAACTCTTCCAAATGATGATATGAAAGGTCGTATCATTGGACGTGAAGGAAGAAATATTAGAACATTAGAAGCTGTTACAGGTGTTGATTTAATTATTGATGATACACCAGAAGCTATAGTACTTTCTAGCTTTGATCCATTAAGACGTGAAATAGCTAGAGTAACTATAGAATCATTAATTAAAGATGGAAGAATCCATCCAACAAGAATTGAAGAATTATATGATAAAGTATCAAAAGATATGAAAGCTCAAATAATTGAACATGGAGAAGCAGCACTATTTGAACTTGGTATTACTAAAGTTGATCCTGAACTTGTTGAATTAATAGGACGTTTACATTTTAGAACAAGTTTTGGACAAAATGTTTTACAGCATTCTATTGAAGTAGGACATTTAGCTGGTATTATGGCAGCTGAACTTGGTGAAAATGAATTAGTAGCTAAAAGAGCAGGACTTTTACATGATATTGGAAAAGCTATTGATCATGAAGTAGAAGGATCTCATGTAGAACTTGGTCGTGATCTTGCTAAAAAATATAAAGAAAGTGATGTTGTTATTAATACAATTGAATCACATCATGGTGATGTACCAGCAACAAGTATTATTGCTGAATTAGTAGCTATTGCAGATGCATTATCAGCATCAAGACCTGGTGCTAGAAATGATTCAGTTGAAAATTATATTAAGAGACTTCAAGAACTTGAAACAATTGGAAGTGACATTGCAGGAATTGATAAAACATATGCTCTTCAAGCTGGTCGTGAACTTCGTGTTATTGTTAAACCAGATGAAGTTGATGATTTAACAAGTCATAAGATTGCTCGTGATATTAAGAATAAAATTGAAGAACAATTACAATATCCTGGCACTATTAAAGTAACAGTTATTCGTGAAACAAGAGCAACAGAAGAAGCTAAATAGGAGACTTGTCTCCTTTTTTGTTGAAAGGATTTTATGAAAAAAATAATTTATTTAGTAAGGCATTCCGAAAATATAAGAGATAATTTTATTTCTAATCATGAACTTCCTTTATCAAAAAATGGTATAGAAAAGGCTAAAAAATTAAAAGAAGTAATTGGTTATTTTGATGAAGTATGGTCTAGTACTTATAAACGAACTATGGAAACTGTTAGTGTAATTTCCACTGATATTAATATTTCTGCATCATTTGATGAACGAAAATTAGGTACAGTAACAGATATAAAATACTGGGAAAAGCAATTAAAAGATTTAAATGTAAAAGTAGTAGATGGTGAAAGTGGTTTTGAAGTACAGGAAAGAATGTATAATAAACTTATAGAATTATTAAAAAGTAATAAAGAAAAAATAGTAATTGTAAGTCATGGTGCTGCTATTATCTTTTTACTATTAAAATGGTGTAAACTAGAAGATGCATCTTATATTGATAAACGAAGACATTTAAAATTTAATAATAAAGATATTATTAATGATAATCTTTCAATGCCAGATTGTTTTAAATTAGAGTTTGAAGATTTAGAATGTATAAATATACAAAGAATTAGAATGGAAAATTAAAAAAATATAGAAAAAATAATATATTTAAACAATATTTAAAATAAAGATATGAAAAGAATTCATATATGATTAAATAAAAAAAGACTGTATAATTCTTATATTACTTGACTTTTTCGACAAAATGTGATATTATACGACACCGAAACGAAGGAATATAAGAATAATAGGGGGAAGAGAGAATGAATAAAGAAGATTTGTTAAAATTAAAAGAAAAAATATCTAAACTATCTGGCGAAGAAAAAAAACAAAGAGATTTATATTTAAGAGGGTTATCAACAGGTGAAATACAAGGCCCTATGACTGGCTATGCTACTATTGATATGCCACAATTACAATTTTATAAGATGGATGAATATTTAAAATCTTTACCTAAACAAACAATAACAGAAGCTTTATTTGCAAATAATGCAGATAATTTAAAAGGAATTGCACATGATTATTTTTTTACAAAAATAACATATAAAAAATTTATGGATGAAATAAAAAATCTTTCGAAAGCATTAGATAATTGTAATGTGAAAAAGGGACAAGGTGTTGCAATTTGCCTTGCAGGTATACCAGAAGCATATTCAGCGTTATATGCTTGTGGTATGTTAGGGTCAATAGCAATTTATTTGGCTCCATATTTAGATATAGATTCTATGATTAATGATATAAAAAAGGATAATAGCAAAGTTTTATTTATAATGGATTTGTTCTATGAAAAAGGAAAAGAAAAATTTGATAAAGTAATTGAAGAATGTGGAATTGAAAAAGTTGTTATTGTACCAACTTT
Source organism: Bacilli bacterium (assembly GCA_016290195.1). Lineage (GTDB taxonomy): Bacteria > Bacillota_I > Bacilli_A > RF39 > UBA660 > UMGS1045. The sequence continues at coordinate 3,206 of JAEETF010000041.1, forward strand.
GAATTCATCAATATTGGGAAAATTTAAAAAGCAAAAAAAATATAACAATCCAAAATTTGAAACATATAATGATTTTTTAAAACAAAGTAAAAATAGAAAATTGCCAAAAATGGTAGAATATGAACCTAATATGCCAGCTGCAGTTGTATATTCTTCAGGGACAACAGGTATATTAAAAGGTGTATTGTTATCGCATGATTCAATAAATAATTCGGCAACTTCATATTTGCCATTTGGCTTTGATCTTAGTAGAAAACAAAAATTTTATCAAGCAATACCTGTATGGTCATCAACTGGTTTAGTTGCTGATGGTTCATCAATACTTTATTATGGTGCAACTTTACATGAAAATCCAAAATTTGATCCAAAAACATTTTCTATGAATTTAGGCATTCATCGTGATAATTGGGGGATAGCTACTACAGAGTTATTTAATGGCATTTCAGATTTAAGCAATGAAAAAAAATTTAATATATTGTTAAAACTTGGAATTTTAGATTATTCACAATTGAAAAATATATATATTGGTGGAACATTGTCTACACCAAAAGATAAAAAAAGGTTAGAAGCAACTTTAAAAAGTGTTAAGTGCAGTGCACAAGTTAATAGTAGTTATGGCACTTGTGAAAATGGTTCAATAGTTACAGCAGAATTAAATGGATATAAATATCCTGATTATTCAGTTGGGATACCAATTCCTGGTGTATCTATTATGATAATTGATGAAAATGGTAATGAATTGCCTTATAATGAAAGAGGCGAAATTGTAATTAGTACACCTTGTGGTATGTTAAAGTATTATAATAGAGCAGATTTAAATGAGAAAATTTTTATAAAAAATGATAATACAGTTTATAAACATACTGGTGATATAGGTCGTATTAATCAAGATGGTGTACTAATTTATGAGGGTCGTCAAAATGATAATTCTATAATTAATAATAAAAAAATATATAATTTTGACATTAAACGTGTTATTTCATATGATGATGATGTTTTTGATTGTGAAGTATTTATAAATAAAGAAGGAAATTTATGTGCAAATATTGTTTTTTATGATCAATTTAATATTGATATTAATGACAAGTTAAAAATGTTACAATCAAGATTATTTGATGAATTTGAAGATAGTGATTATATTCCAGAGTATTTTAAAATATGGGAGTCATTTCCTATGGCATCATCAACAAAACGAGATTTTAAGACTATCAAAAATGATACAAAAGAATTTATTTACGTTAAAAATGAATATCAAACTAAAACATATAAAAAAACAGTTTAAACTGTTTTTTTTGTTTATAATGACAAACTAGATATTATATGTTATACTATATAGTATGATAGAGGTGTTGTTATGGTAATTACGAAACTAACATTTTTGAATATATTTAGTATAGTCTATATACTATCGTTAATAATAATCTATTTTTCTAAACCAAGAATTAAAACTAATGAAAGTTTTGTTTACAGGGTTATGTTAATTGCCAATTTTATAGGTTTAATATTGCAATTTTTGTCTGCCATATGTTCATATAATTATAATGAAATTCCCAAAATAGCTTCTGAGTTTGTTTTTAGAACATATACAATTTATTATATAGTTTTTGCATTGTTACTTTTACATTATACATTATCAATAATAAATATGGATAATAAGATTGTTATTAAATTAATTTATGTAATATATATAATTTTAGGCTTATTAGTTTATTTTTTACCTATGGAATTGCATTTGGATTTAGTTAATCAAATAACATATTCATATGGTGCTGTAGTTAATTATTTATTTGTAATAAGCATAATAACATCAGCAATAATTATTTTGTTAATGGTATTTAATATAAAAAAAATTCAAAATAAAAAATTAATTCCTTTATTTATATATTTAATATGTTGTTCAATAGCAGTTTTAATTCAAAAATATAATCCTGATATTATGATTATGTGTTTTGTTGAAGCATTTTTATGTTTTATAATGTACTTTACTATTGAAAATCCAGATTTGAAAATGTTAAATGAACTTGAACTTGCTAAAGATCATGCTGAAAAAGCTAATAGAGCTAAGAGTGAATTCTTAAGTAGTATGAGTCATGAAATAAGAACACCTTTAAATGCTATTGTAGGATTTAGTGAATGTATTAAGAATGAAGAAACTTTAGAGGATGCTCAAAAAGATGCTGATGATATTATTATGGCTAGTGGTAACTTACTAGAAATAGTTAATGGTATTCTAGATATATCTAAAATTGAAGCTAATAAGATGGAAATAGTTAATACTAATTATAAATTACTTCCTCATTTAGAGAATATTGCTAAATTAATGATTCCTCGTATTGGTGATAAACCAATTGAATTAAAAACAAATTTTCAAGCTGATATACCTGCTGAAATGTATGGTGATATTGGTAAGATTAAGCAAGTTGTTACTAATATTTTAACTAATGCTTGTAAATATACTGAGCAAGGTGAAATTAATTTTGTAGTTAGTTGTATTAATCAAAATAATGAATGTTCACTTGTTATTAGTGTTTCTGATACAGGTCGTGGTATTAAGAAAGAAGCAATTGATAAATTATTTACTAAGTTTAATCGTCTTGAAGAAGATAGAAATACTACAATTGAAGGAACAGGACTTGGACTTGCAATAACAAAATCACTTGTAGAAATGATGGGTGGTAAGATTGTTGTGCAAAGTGAATATGGACAAGGTTCTAAATTTACTATTTATTTGAAACAAAAAATTGTTAAATTAGAAGAAGCTGAAGAAGCAAGAGAAATTAAGGAAGAAGAAGAAAAATTAGAATTTCCAGGAAAGAAAGTCCTTGTTGTTGATGATAATAAACTTAATCTTAAACTTGCTGATAAGTTATTAAAAAAATATTCTTTATCAACTGTTTTAATTGATAATGGTTTTGATACTATTGATAATATTAAAGCTGGTAATAAGTATGATTTAATATTACTTGATGATATGATGCCTAAAATGCGTGGTATGGAAGTACTAGCTAAATTAAAAGGAATAGAAGGATTTAATATTCCAACTATAGCACTAACTGCCAATGCTCTTGCTGGTATGAAAGAAGTATATTTAAAAGCTGGATTTAATAGTTATTTAGCTAAACCAATTGATAAAAATGAATTAATTAAAGTCTTAAAAGAATACTTATCTAGTAATAATGAAGAACCAGTTGTTGAAAAAACTAATGATGAACAAGTAACTACATCTGAGGTTACAGAAGAAAAAAATATTAATGAAGAAGTATCTAATGACAATATTAATGTTGAAACGGATAACATTGAAGTTAGTAAAGAACCTGTAGTAGTTAAAGAAAATGTTTCTATTGAAGAAAATAATAGTGCTAAAAAGAAAATTTTAATAGTTGATGATGATAGACTTAATATTAAAGTAGCTACTGGTTTTTTAAGAAGTTATGATGTTGAAATTGATTCGGCTTTAAATGGTAGTGAAGCTATTGGAATGGTTAAAAATAAAAAATATGATCTAATTTTACTAGATGATATGATGCCTGGATTAAGTGGTGTTCAAACGTTTGAAAAATTAAAAGAAATACCTGGTTTTTCTTCCATTGTTATTGCAGTTACTGCTAATAGTGAAGCTGGTATTGCTGACAAATATATGAGTTTAGGATTTGCTTATTACTTATCAAAACCAATTGATCGTGATAGTCTTCAAGCAGTAATGGAAAGATATATTGGAAGTGAAGAACAGGTAAGTGATGAAGAAGTTGTAAATAAACCTAGCGCTTCCGAATATTTGAAAAGTCATGGAATTGATATTGACAGTGCTTTAAATCTTTTAGGTGACATGGAGACATATGATGAAACTCTTGATGAATTCTTTAATGGTTTAGGTGAAAGACTTATGAATATTAAAAAATATAAAGAAGAAGCTAATATGGCTGATTATGCAGTTGAAGTACATGCATTAAAAAGTGATTCTAAATATTTAGGATTTACTAAACTTGCTGAAATAGCTTATAATCATGAAATGAAAAGTAAAGAAAATGATGTTTCATATGTTGAAGAAAACTATAAGACATTAATGTCAGAAGCAGCTAATGTTGCTAATACAGTAAAAGAGTATATAGAA
>JAEETF010000005.1 GCA_016290195.1 Bacilli bacterium
GCCAGCTTCTTCGAATTTAGCTTTCATTTCATTAGCTTCATCTGTAGATACGTTTTCTTTAATAACTCCACCGTTATCAGCGATTGCTTTAGATTCACCTAATCCTAAACCAGTGATTTCTTTGATTAATTTGATAACAGCAAGTTTGTTAGCACCAGCACTTGCAAGTACTACATTAACTGAACTTGGTTCATCAGCAGCAGCTGCAGCACCACCAGCAACTGGAGCAGCAACAGCTACAGCGCTTGGATCAACACCAAATTCCTCCTTCATTGCATCTACTAATTCATTAACTTCAAGAATTGTCATCTCTTTAATTGCATCAATAATTTCTTTTGTTCCTAATTTTGCCATTTTATATTCCTCCTTTATTTTATTTAATTATTTTTCTAAATTTTGTCTATGTAAATCTAGACAGATTGCAAAATTTCTAACTGATTGCTTTAAAGCACCAGCAAACATAGTAAGTAATTGATCTCTTGATGGTATTTTAGCAAGTTTTGAAAGCATTGCCTTATCAGCAACTTGTCCATCAACATAACCAATCTTTAATTCTAATTTTTTAGTTTTTTCAGCGAAGTCTTGTAAAGCTTTAATAGGTGCAACTGCATCTGTACCAAACGCTAAAGCTTTAGGTCCTTCAAGTTCAGAATCAAAATCAATATTTAATTCTTTCATAGCTCTTTTAGCAAGAGTATTCTTATAGATTTTGAAATCAGAACCACTCTTACGAAGTTCACGTCTTAATTCATTTGTTTCAGAAACTGTAAGTCCTTGATTTTCAAAAACTACAAATGAACTTGCATTTTTTGCTTTTTCAACGATTTCTTCAACTATTTTACTTTTACCTTCAATAATTTTTTGATTTGCCATACTACACCTCCTATTTCTAGTGTAATACCGTAAAAAAATCCCTACACTAACCGTAGGGACTTTCCAAAACTTATCTTTAGATGAGTTCCTCGGTAGGATAATTAAGCATTTAGCCCCTACTGTCTACGGCACTAATAAATTTTCTTCAAAACACTTTGTATTATAGCATAACTTAAATTAAATGTCAAAACTATTTGTATCTAATTTTATTCCAGGACCCATTGTTGTAGAAACTGAAATATTTTTTACATATTTTCCTTTAACAGTTGATGGTTTAGATTTTAACATTAATGAAACAAATGCATCAATATTTTCAACTAATTTTTTGTCATCAAATGAAACCTTTCCAACAAGTGCATGAACGTTTCCATAACTATCTGTACGATATTCAACACGTCCTTTTTTAACTTCAGTAACTGCTTTCTTTGTATCAGTTGTAACAGTTCCTGTTTTTGGGTTTGGCATTAATCCTTTTGGTCCAAGAATTTTACCAATCTTACCAAGTGATGGCATCATATCTGGAGTAGCTATCATAACATCGAAATCAAACCAATTTTCTTTTTCAATTTTTTCTAGCATATCCATATCGCCAACATAATCAGCACCTGCTTCAGTTGCAGCTTTTGCAGCATCACCTTTAGCAATAACAAGTACTTTTTTAGTTTTACCAGTACCATTTGGTAAAACTAATGCTCCACGAAGTTGTTGATCAGCTTTTTTAGTATCAAGGTTTAAACGCATAGCAATTTCAACTGATGAATCAAACTTTGTAGTAGCAGTTTTCTTTAATAGTGCTACAGCTTCTTCTTTAGTATATAACTTATTTTTTTCTACTAAATTACTTGCAGCAGTATATTTCTTACTTTTTTTCATTTTTACCTCCTTGTGGTATTTTAGCGGATTTGTTTCCTCCCACATAGTGAAACCTATATGTATTTTATTATTTTATTTTCAAATTATTCTGTAATTTCAATGCCCATGTTTTTAGCTGTTCCTTCAACAATAGACATAGCTTCATTTACATCATAGCAATTTAAATCTGGTAATTTAATTTCAGCAATTTCTTTAACTTGTGCTTTTGTAAGTTTACCAACTTTTTCAGTAGATCCTTTTGTAGAACCTTTTGAAACTTTAGCAAATTTCTTAATTAAGAATGCAGCTGGTGGAGTCTTAATTACAAAATCGAAAGTTCTGTCTTCATAAACAGTAATTTCAACTGGTAAAATATCTCCCATTTTATCTTTAGTTGCATCATTGTACTTTGTACAAAATTCACCTAAGTTAATACCTGCAGGTCCAAGCATAGTTCCAACTGGTGGAGCTGGTGTTGCCTTTCCAGCAGGAAGTTGCAACTTCATTTGTTTAGCTATTTTTTTTGCCACGAAAAACACCTCCTATATTTTTTTTCGCGAGTGGTTCATCCGCTTAAATGCTCCCACTTAAATATCTATCTATATCAAAAAATAATATAGCGAATTAATAATAACACAAAAGTTTACTTTTGTAAATATAAAATTATACCCTTTCAATTTCTGTAAGTGGTAATTCAACAACAGTTTCCTGTCCAAATAAGTCAAGTGTAATTTCAACTTGTTGATTTGCCATATCGATAGATTTAACCTTACCTATCATTGAAGCAAATGGTCCATTAATAACTTTAACGCTATCATCAACATTTAAGTTATTACCAACTTCAAGTCTTGAAATACCCATACTACCAAGTATTTTATCAACTTCAGCTGGAGTAAGTGGAAATGGTTTTGCTCCTTTACCAGATGATCCAATAAATCCTGTAACACCAGGTGTATTACGAACAATAAACCATGCTTCATCACTCATAACCATTTCAACAAGTATATATCCTGGAAACATTTTCTTAATTTTTTCTTTTGTTTTTCCATCTTTTACTTCTATTTCTTTTTGTTCAGGGACAACAACTCTAAATATATAGTCTTCCATGCCCATTGAACTTGCACGCATCTCTAATTTTTCTTTTACTTTATTTTCATGTCCTGAATAAGTATTAACAACATACCATTCTTTTTGCATTAGCCTAACCAACTCTTAAGTCCAGCAAGAATTACATCAGATAACGTAAAAAATAAAGCAAAGAAAGCAATAAAACTAATTGTAGCGATAGAATACGTAGCCATATTCTTTTTATTTGGCCATTTTACTTTTTTTAATTCATGTTTAGTATCAACTAAAAATCCTCTTAATTTTTTCATTTTACACCTACTTTTAATTATATGTATTTTTCCAAATAAAAAACACATCTCGTGTTCTTTATTAATATATAACAAATATATTTATTTGTCAAGCTATTATTTAGCTAAACTATATTGATTTAAAATACTATTTCCATCTATACTCTTACAATATTCAATTAACCAATTAGCACACATTTCATGATTATTTAAATATTGATTCTCTTTTGCGTTCAAATACGATTTACTCAAAGCACTTCTTAATCCATATAAAATAGAATTTCTTTTCTTAGAATATCTAATATATCCACCTAAATCAACACCATGATAATATCTTGAATAAGCTACTTCCATATTATCAATTCTACATTTATTAACTAAATATACTGGTATATTTTGAATGAAAAACTTAATATTCTTTACAATAGAATTACCATATTTATAAGTATTAAGTATTTTATACTGTTTTTTATGAGTAGTAACTTTTTCATTTAATGTTTGAATTAAATCTTCAGATTCACAAAGCATAATACCTGATTGCGAATTACTTTTATCTAACTTCAAAGTAAATTTCTGAGAACATGAATCTTTTTTCCCTGTGTCACCAATATATAATGGTTTAACAAATTTAGGATTATCATCTATATATAATAAATCTGAATCATCATCAATTATTGTAATTGGTTTGCCAGCTAATTCAATATCTTCTGTTGGTTCAAATACTTCTGGAGTATATGGCTGTTCCTCATCATTTTGTGTTACTGGTGAATGTTTCATTTTTTCAACCATCGCTGCATCACCATTAAAAGTTAATGGAGAATTATCAATTATTCTAATTGGGCAACTGCTCAATTCTATCTCATCAGTTTTCTTAGGATTCATAAGTGATTTAATAAAACTTGAAAATTCACTATCAGACATCATTAAAACCTTATTCATATCTTCATTTGAAGTTTCTAATGTAGATTCTTTTCTAAATAACCAAGAATAAAATGCATTAGTTTCTTCTTCTGGTAATTCCCATAATTTTTTAGTAAATTTTTCTTCATTTATTCTTTTTTGTATTTCATAATTTGAATTAACAAAATTATTAAATTCTTTTTCTGATAATTTAGCAAGATCAATAATTATAGTATCTATTTTTTCATCTACAAAATTATTAGTTAAAAACCAATGTTCAAAAGCTGATTCCAAATATTCAATTTTAGCACATCTTTCTCTTAAAATTGTTGCTGCTTTATCAATAGTCATCTCACTAGATTGTTCAATATATTCAGTACTTATTTTTTCTAATTGTACATCTTTTTTCTTTAAAAACATTGAAACATCTGGTAATTTTAATTCAGTTTTAGTTTTACTATTTTCTTTTCTTTTTCTAATATTTTCTTGTATATCACTATTTTTTAAGATAAAATTATTAAATTTTAATTCTGACATTTGAGCAAGTTCGATAAGTTTCTCATTCATTTCATCAACATTAGCACTATTTATAAATAAATAATCGCATATTGCAGGTTTTAAGTATTCAACTTTATTCCATCTTTCTCTTACTATTTTTTCAGCATCTTGAATACTTAGTTTTTTTACTTCTGAATTATTTAAATATCTGCGATTAAAAGATTTTTCATTTTTAAGTAATTTTTTCATTCTTTCTTTTTGTTCAGAATTTAATTTCTTATACTTACTTAATTTTTCTAATTCTTGAAGATTATTATCTCTTTTTAAACATCTAATGTATTTAGCAATATCTCCTCTTACAGCTGTTACTTTTTCAATATATTCATCACTATATGGTTTAGTAAGAACATCATCACAAAAATTTCTCTTTTTTAACTCAGTTTTTATTTTATTTATATAATAATTAATTCTATTTCTTATTTTAGAAACTTCTTCTGGACTTTTAGCACTAACTATTTGTTCTATTAATTCAGCAATTATTTCTTTAGCTTTAATTATTGCCTCATATTTTTTTACACTTTGTTCATCTAGTGAAATAATATTTGCAACATCATCTATATTTTTATATAAACCTGCTTTATTTTGTTTCATATCTTCACTAATTCTAGTTAATATTTCTTTTCTTTGTTCTTTTATTTGTTCAAGTTTATTATTCATTTATATCACCTTTTTCTTCCTTATCAAGTTCATCATTCATACCTTTTAAAATTTCTAATAATTCAACTAATTCTTCATTTTCCAAATTAGTAACATCCATTTCTTCCATAAAAATCCCCTTTCTTAATTCGGCTATTTTATCACATTTATATACAAAAATCAAGTATATTAATACATACAAAAAAGCATATGTAAAAACATATACTATGTGTTTATAAATTAGTATTTTTTAATATTTCATTAGTTAAAATTAATTTTTTATTTTCAGATTTTAATTTAAAATTAGAATCATATTCATTATTCTTAATTCTATCTATAGTTTTAAACATATCATTATATCTTTCAAGTAATAAACTAGATACACCATATTTATTTATTTCACGAACTAAACCTTGCTCAAGAAGTTTTGAATATCTATCACTTTTAATAGTTTCTTGATACTTTTTTGTAATTGGTAATACTTTATCATTTTGATATTTAATATCAAATAAAAATATATATGCCAGTAAATCAGTAGCATCTATATAATTAATATTTTCTTGTTTTTTTAAATAAGAAATATTACTTACATTTGTCTTACACGTAAAACAATGGCCATAATTTAAATGATTTGTAACACTAAAAGAAGGTTTATGATCTACATGAAATGGACATAAAAGCATATAACTATCCATACTAGTGATTTTTATTTTTTCTTGATTATTATTAGTTAAAACAAGAGGTAGTAAATAACTATTATCTTTAATATATTTAATATTCTCATCAGATAATTTATTTAAAACTCCTGCATTATAAATTAAACTTAATAAAGTATTTACTTTCAATATTAAATTTTTATCATTGATATTAATTAATAAATTTTTAAGCTCAATATAATCTTCTTTATTTAACCCTTCATTAAATCCTTTATCAATAAAACTATTAATTATTTTTTTCATATAATTCACTTCTTTCATTTAAAGTCTTAACAAGCATTTTTAATTCATTATTAGTAGTAATATTATTATTAATTGTATCACCAGTTATTAATTCACCATCTTTTTTATTCTTAATCTCCATTTTTATTTTTTTATTATTAGTATGTTTTAATAATTTATCAAATCCATTTATACATAATAAGTAATTAGAATATGCCAAAAAATAATTTGAATCATTATTTAATATAATTTCTTCATTAGTAGTCATTAAAACTCCTAATCTTTTAGAAAATTCTTTATAAAAAGATAATAAATCGTCTTTTATAGATGGTAAATCTATTATTTGCGCTAAATCCATATCAAATAAATATTTATTTAAATCTTGACATTGTATGGGCCATTTTCTTTTACTTACAAATAAACTAATATAATTACTCCAAATAGTTTTACACATTAATGCACTAAATTCGTCACTTATTCTTTTAATATTATCATCTATAACTATGTCTAAGTTTAATTTACGCTTATCAAATTTATTTAAATATAGATTAATTATATCTTTGATTTCAGATATCTCTGTATCACTCAAACAAGCTATTTCTGTCTCTTTTATATCTTTAGTATTAAAACTATATGTAGCAGAAACACCATTATTATTTACTATTAATTTAGAGTTAGTTCCCCATAATCTTTTCTTTCTTAACAATAAATGTTCTATTAAATATTCATAATTAGTATTAAAATCAAATAAAGTCTTTTTGTTATTAAAATATGTTAAAAAATTTACTAATTCTTCTTCAGTTATAATATTGTTTAATTCATTTTTTAGTTTCATAGCTAAATAAAATAGTATTAAATCATCAGAATTTAATTTTCTTCTTAATATCATCTAAATCACCTAGATCATTATCTGTTAAAATATAGTTTTTGTTATTAGATAAATTATTAACACTCATATCAAATATATTATTTTTAATGCGATTTATGGTTTCAAAACGTTCTTGATATACTTTTGTAACCTGTTCTTTATCAACATCTTTTTTCATTAACCTATAATATACCATTTCTAATAATTCTTTATATTGATTACTTAAAATTTTTTCTTGATACTTATCAACTAGTTCATATTTATGAGTTTGTGAATTGATATCAATTTTATAAATACTAGCTAGAAGTTCCGCTGCATGAACAAATTTAATATGTTCAAATTCTTGTAAATATGTAATAGGATCTACTGTTTTATTACATGCCAAACAATGTCCAAAATTTCTAAAATCTAAAACTCTAAATGAAGGTTTTTTGTCATTATGAAATGGGCATAAAAACATAAAATAATCATCAAAAATTAATTTTATTTTTGATTTATTATCATTAGTAAGTACTAATGGTAATAAATAAGCATTTTCTTTAAGATAGTCAATTGTTTCAGATGAAATACGATCTGCAACACCATTTTTAAACAAAATATGTAATAATTGATTTATATAAATAATTTCCCCATTAACATTATCATATTTTTCAATAACTAAATCTAATATTCTTTTTATATCATAATAATCTTCAACATTAAAGCCTATAGTCTTTCCTTTTTCTTCAAAAAATTCTAATTTTTCTTTCACTTCATTTAAACCCATAATAACCCCCAAAATAATACGATTTTTATTATATCATAACATTAATAAAAAATACCATTAATTTGGTATTTTTCTAATTTTAATATATATTTTTTTTAATACTACTGAAATAATAAAAGCAAATCCTGGAATTAAAATTGCCCAAATAATAGACATATAAATAGGTTGTTCATAAATATATAAAAATGGATATGGTCCTTTAATTATTTTTAAAATATTTAATATAATAATTATTGTTGCATAAATAATTGTTAAATATAATCCTCTTATAGAATCTCTTTTTTTTAAATCAATATCATCGAAATAAAGAAATACTATAATACTAAGTATTGGACATAATAAATGTTGAAATAAAAGTCCTTCACTTAAAAATAGCCATTCATAATTAAATTCTAACATTGGACCTAAAATAAATAAAACAACTAAAAACGTTACAGTTAAACAAATAGTAGTCATATATTTAAATAATTGAAGCCATCTTGGAATTTTATTTTTAAATAACAAAAATATAACAAATAATAATGAACTTATAAGAGCAAGTAAATTACTATCCTCAGTATAATATTCAATTGCAAGACGTTTATGAACACTAGTACTTATAATAAAACCAATTATCTCTAATATAACTATTAATAAATTTAAATAAATAGATATTTTATTCTTCACTTTTATCCCTCATATTCATCTAAAAAACTTTTATATTTTTTATCCTTTTTATATCCAAGTACACAATTTAAATTAATATTATCAAGCGCCCTAAATATATTTATATCAACATTTTTATTTACTTCTTTTAATTGTTTAATTAATTTTTTTACTTCTTTTCGTTTACCCAATTCTGAATTATTATTTTCTTTTTCAGTAAAACGACATGCACAATTAATAAATGTAAGTTCATTATACTTACTCCATGATATTATATCTTCTTCATGTACAAAATAAAGTGGCCTAATAAGCTCCATGCCTTCAAAATGATCACTATGAAGTTTTGGAAGCATTGTTTTTATCTCAGCACCATAAAGCATAGAAAGTAATGTTGTTTCAATTACATCATCAAAATGATGACCAAGAGCTATTTTATTACATCCAAGTTCTTTTGCTTTATTATATAAAAAACCTCTACGCATTCTAGCACACATATAGCAAGGATTTTCATATGATATTTTATCTGCTACACTAAATATATCGCTTTCAAATATTTCAATAGGTACATTAAGTGTTTCAGCATTAGATTTTATTAAATCTAAATTTTTTTGATTATAGCCTGGATTCATAACTACATAATAAGCATCAAATTTAAAAATACCGTGTCTTTTTAACTCTTGAATACACTTAGCTAGTAAAAAAGAATCTTTACCACCACTTATACATACCATAATTTTATCATTTTCATTTATTAATTTATATTCTTTAACTGCTCTAACAAAACGACTCCATAATTCTTTACGATATTTTTTAATTACACTTCTTTCAATTTCTCTATATCTTTCCATAATAATTCCTTTTCTAAAAATATTATAACATAAGAAAAAGTTTACATTTAAGTAAACTTTATTTTTTTATTAATTTTTTTTGATTTTCTTCATATCTATACTTTTCTTCAGCATTATCAGCATCACATCTATAATAACAAGCAATTGTCATATAATCTTCATATTTAGAATAATCTTTTTCTTTAATTAATTCTGCTTTTTCTTCTAATGCTTCACTTTTTTCAAATAAATATACAGCTCTTAAAGATTTAAATCCATACATTTTATTATTTTCTTTTATTATATTATATAAATATTCTTTAATGTATTTTGGTCTTTCTACTCTTGAAATCTTATTACCATTAGTTTTTATTTCTGGTACTATTATACCTAAATATAATTCAAACCAAGCAGCAACAATATGTCTATGACAAAATTCCATATTATTCTCATAACAAAGTAATACTGAATCAATAAGTTCATTATATACTTCTTCAGGATCCATTTTTGAAAGTACTTGTTTATAATATTCTTCTATATAATATTTATTATTTTCTTCCTCAGAAATTTGACCTATATTATCGTGCCATATTTTCCAAAAAGAAAGTTTTGGAGCTAAAGCAGGATAACAATTTCCTGAATATCCAGCATCTTTACCACGATTACCAGAAATGGAAACTGCATTATATTTAGAATTATAATTTTTATAACTACTTGTACTAATCATATTTTTTCACCTATCTATTTTATTCATTTCTAAGAGCTACAACAGGATCTTTTTTAGCAGCCATTTTTGCAGGTATAATACCAGCAATTACATTTAAAGCAACACTTAGAGCAATTAAGAATAATGAACCACCTATTGGTAATTGAGCAATATTAGAAATATCAGCAAATTTCTTAACAAGAATATTAATTGGTTGACAAATTAAGAATGCTACAATAATTCCCATACATCCAGCAAATAATCCTTCAATAATTGTTTCAGCAACAAATACACGTGAAACATCTTTTTTACTAGCACCAATTGCCCTTAATATACCAATTTCTTTTGTTCTTTCAAGAACAGATATATAAGTAATGATTGAAATCATTATACTAGATACAATTAAACTAATTGCAACAAAACCTATTAATACAAATGATACTATTGTAATAATAGAAGTAATTCCTTGTACTAATGCTTTTAACATATCAGTATATTCAATTACATATTCTTCAGTACCATTTTTCTTTTGTTCATCATTATATTTATTAATTAAAGAAATAATAGCTTCTTTAGAATCAAAATCTTTGGCATAAATATTTATAACACTTGGATTATTTAAATCAGCTATTCCAAGTTCTTTAGCAGTTGCTTCATATGTAGTACCAGTTTCACTAAAAGAAACACCTGTTAATACATTAATTTTTTTATTACTTGTTTGTTCTTTATAAATATTTGTTTTACTTATTTCTTTTATTACATATTCTGTAAGAGAATGTTTATAACCTACTTTATCATGTGTTGCACTTTTCTTAGCTTTTAAAATACCAACTATTTTAATATCAAGACCATCTTTAATTATATTCTTCATATAATTATAATCTTTAGAATAATCAATATATATTCCATTTTCTTTTTTATAATAATCAGTATTTAAAACTAGTTTATATTTCCTATTTAAAATATCATCATAATCATATTTTGTAGTTTCATTTTCATTAGATGCTTTTTCAAGAATGTTTTTTGATACTTCATTTCTATCTTTAATATCTAAAGCATATAATACAGAATCAGATATTGTATTATCTTCAGATACAATTAATACTAATTCATTATAATCTTTTGGAAGATTTCCAGCTAATATTTCATAATTATTTTTAAGTATATCTTCATTATCTAACAATTCAGTAAATACACTTTCAATCTCAGAATTAGATTTAATTAAAGATCTTGCTTCTTCACTTTCATATTCAAGTCCTGCAAATACACTAAATGTATTTGGATTTACCTTAGTATTATTATCAGAATATATTTGTAAATCTAGATTATAACCATAATTAATTTCAGTTGTATATTTTTTGAATTCTTCATTTTCTTCAATATATTCTTTAAATTTAGTTAAATCATTCTTTTTAATCATACCCTCAGTAATCATACTCATTTTTTTAGCAATATCATTTTCAGAACAGATTTTATCTTTTTCACAATCAATTTTTTCAGTCTCAGGCATTTCAAATAGTTTTGTCAAATCTACTGAATCTTTTTGAATTGAAATTGGATAATCAGCAAGTGAATCTCTTTCCATCTTCTTAACATATCCATTTACACCATTAGTAAGTGATAAAATAAGAGCAATACCAATTATACCAATTGATCCAGCAAATGCTGTTAAAAGAGTTCTTCCTTTTTTAGTTAATAAATTATTAAAAGATAACATTAAAGATGTAAATAATGACATTGAAGTTTTATTTACCTTTTTATCTTCATGTTTTTCTTTTTCATCTTCATATGGATTTGAATCTTTTAAAACTAATCCATCTTTTAATTCAATAATTCTATTTGAATATTTTTTAGCAAGTTCTGGATTATGTGTAACCATAATAATAAGTTTATCTTTAGCTACTTCTTTTAATAATTCCATAATTTGAATACTAGTTTCTGAATCAAGAGCACCCGTTGGTTCATCTGCAAGTAGTATATCTGGATCATTTATTAGAGCTCTAGCTATGGCTACTCTCTGCATCTGTCCACCACTCATTTGATTAGGTTTCTTGTGGATATGTTCAAAGAGTCCA
>JAEETF010000042.1 GCA_016290195.1 Bacilli bacterium
AGAAATTACTCTATTATTAATATGTTTAATAGGAGGATGTTTTGGATTTTTATTAGGAATGATACTTACTCATCATAAAATAAGAAAGAATAAATTTAAAATTTTAGTATCAATTATAATTGTTATATGGATATTACTATTAAACAATATTTAAAAAACAATAAAAAAATTATAAAAACATATAATAAAAATATGTTTTTTTTGATATAATATATATTAGTTATTGGAGGTAGTTATGGATTTAATAATAGGTTCACATGTATCATTTAATAAAGATTCACAAATGATAGGTAGTATTGAAGAAGCATTAAGTTATAAAGCTAATACTTTTATGTTTTATACAGGTGCTCCTCAAAATACTAATAGATGTAATATAGATGAACAATTACTTGAAAAAGCAAAAGTATTATTAAAAGAAAATAATATAGATATTAATAATGTAGTAGTACATGCTCCATATATTATTAATTTAGCTAATATTAATAATTTTGATTTTAATGTTAACTTTTTAAAACAAGAAATAAAAAGAGTAGAACAATTAGGAGTAAAATACTTAGTACTTCATCCAGGCAGTCATGTAGGTCTAGGAGTAGAAAATGGTATTAATAATATTATAAAAACTTTAAATCAAGTATTAGATGAAAAAATTAGTGTTACTATATGCTTAGAAACAATGGCAGGTAAAGGTACAGAACTTGGTAGAACATTTGAAGAATTAAAACAAATTATTGATGGTGTAAAATATCAAGATAAAATTGGAGTATGTATGGATACAAGTCATATAAATGATGCAGGTTATGATTTAAATGATTTTGATAAAATACTTGATGAGTTTGATAAAGTAATTGGTCTTAATTATTTAAAATGTTTACATATTAATGATAGTAAAAATGAAAAATCATCTCATAAAGATAGACATGAAAATATAGGATTTGGATACATTGGTTTTGATAATTTAATAAAAGTTATTTATAATTCTAGATTAAAAGGTATACCTATGCTTCTTGAAACACCATATATATCTAAAGATGATGATGATAAAGCTAAAGTATTTGCTCCATATAAACAAGAAATAGAAATGATTAGAAATAAAAAGTTTAATCCTAATTTAATTGAAGATATTAGAGAGTTTTATAAATAATTTTTATATTTTTCGTAAAAACTATAATATAGAGTAATAATTTTTTGATATGTATCAGTATTTATATTTTCTTTAATATTTTGAAAAATTGGTGTAGGATCTTTATAAATAATTGTATACCAGTTTTCTTTAATCTGTTTATAAATTAAGTTTAATTCATTATTATTTAAAGAAATATTATTTTTAGTAGCAAATTCATTTATATCATTTATGGTTAAATTTTTGATATAATTTTCAATCATTTTTTTAATCATAAATTCACCTCATAATATTATATGAATCAAAAAATTATTGATACTAGTTTTAATCAGGAGGGTTTTATGTATAAATTAATTAATAAAAATTCAATTGTTATTATTTTAGATGAATAGAAATAAAAAACATTTTGTAAATGTTAATAATTATAAAAAAATAAATAAAAGAAATATAGAAAGAACAATTGAAAAAAGATATAATGTTTTAGTTGTAATTATTGTAATAATTATTATGACTTTAACTGGGTTTTTATTTTATTTTCAAATAGTTAAAACTGATGAATATAAAATTAAACTTCAAAAATTAACTGAAACTATAGTTATGGGTGATTCTGCTCCTAGAGGTAGAATTTATGATCGCAATAAAAAATTAATTGTTGATAATAAGCCTGTAAAAGTTATTTATTATAAAACTCCAATTGGTATTTCCACTAAAGAAGAAATACTTAATGCTTATAAAGTTGCTCGTATTATTGATGTAGATTATAAAAAAATAAATGATTACGATTTAAAGAATTTTTGGATTCAAAACTATCCAGATGAAGCTAGAGCTAAAATAAAAGATAGTGAATGGGAAGATTTAGAAAATCGTAAGATAACTTTAGATGATATTGAAAAATTAAAACATGAACGTATTACAGAAGAAGATTTAAGTATATTTGATGAATTAGATTTAGAAGCTGCATATATTTATTATTTAATGAATAAAGGATATTATTTTGATGAAAAAATAATTAAAAGTAAAAATGTTACTGATGAAGAATATGCTTTAATTTCAGAAAAAATAGATACATTAAAAGGATTTAATACTAAGCTTTCATGGGAAAGAGAATATTTATATGGTAATACATTTAAAACTATATTAGGTACTATTTCTAGTATTCCGTATGAACAAAAAGATGAATATTTAGAAAATGGATATGAACTTAATGATATAGTTGGTACTAGTTATTTAGAAAAACAGTATGAGGAATATTTAAAGGGAGAAAAGAATAAATATTTAGTGCTTGAAAATGGTAGTAAAAAATTAATAGAAGAAGGAAGAAGAGGTAATGATATAGTTTTAACTATTGATATTGAACTCCAAAAAGCTATTGAAGAAATTATTACTAGAAATTTAATAGAAGCAAAGCAAGAACCTAATACAGAATTTTATAATCGTTCTTTTGTAGTAATTGTTGATCCTAATAATGGTGAAATTTTAGCTATGGCGGGTAAACAAATAATTGATGGAGAAATATATGATTATACTCCTGGTGTTATGACTTCTCCAGTTGCGATTGGTTCAGCAGTTAAAGGTGCTTCACATATTGTTGGTTATACTACAGGAGCATTAGAAATAGGAGAAGTAAGAGAAGATTTTTGTGTTAAAATTGCGGCTACTCCAGAAAAATGTTCTTGGACTAATTTAGGTACATTAAATGATATTACAGCACTTAAACAATCTTCAAACTCATATCAATATCAAACAGCTTTTAAAGTTGGTGGTGCTACATATATTCGTGATGAAGCTTTAGAAATAAATGAAGAAGCTTTTGATATATATCGTAATATTTTTAGACAATTTGGTCTTGGCTCTCTTACAGGTATTGATTTACCTATTGAAAGTTTAGGATATGTTGGTGATAGTACTTTATCTGGTTATCTACTTGATTTTGTTATAGGACAGTATGATACTTATACTCCTATACAACTTGCCCAATATGTAGCAACTATGGCTAATGGTGGAACAAGGTATCAACTTCATTTATTAAAAAAAGTTTATTCATCTAAATATAAAGAATTAAAAACTAAAATATTTGATTTTAAACCTAATGTTTTAAATGTTGTAGAAACTAAACCAGAATATATTGAACGAGTAAAAGAAGGATTTAGAGCAGTTTTAGAATGGAATGGTACAGGAGCTGGGTATATGCCACTTGAAATAGATCCAGCAGGTAAGACAGGAACTAGTCAAAGTTATGTCGATAGTGATGGTGATGGAATGATTGATACAGAAACACTTACAAATACTTTTGTAGGCTTTGCACCATTTGATAATCCAGTTATGGCAATGGCAATTTTATCACCTGATGTTACTCATTATGAGAATGGTAGTACATATCGCACAAGTGTTAATCAAAAAATATCTTATGAAGTTGCAAAAAAATTCTTTGAAATTTACAAATAATTTGTTATAATATATGAAGACTGCAAGAAGGAGGGATTTAATATGGCTAAAAAAGGTGAAGCAAGAACTTTAATAACTTTAAAATGTAGTGTATGTGGCGAAGAAAATTATCGTCTTAGTAAAAATAAGAAGAATACTCCTGAACGATTAAGTTTAAAAAAATATTGTTCTAGATGCCAAACAACTACTGAACATACTGAAAAAAAATAATAAGACATTAAAAGGAGGAATATCATGATCGAAGTTAATGATATCAAAACAGGAATGACACTTCTAATTGAAGGAAATGTATATCAAGTAATTGAATTTTTACATGTTAAACCTGGTAAAGGTGCAGCCTTTATGAAAACTAAATTAAAAAACTTAAGAACTGGTGGAACAATTGAAAAAACTTTTAATACAAGTTTAAAATTTGAAAAAGCCAATTTAACAAAAACAAATGTACAATTCTTATACACTGCTGGTGATACATATTGCTTTATGAATATGGAAACTTATGAACAACTTGAACTTTCTAAAGATCAAATTGGTGAGGATGCTAAATTCTTAAAAGAAAACTTAGAACTTTATTTAACTTTCTTTAATGGGGAATTACTTGGAGTACAACTTCCAGATAAGATTGAATATAAAGTAACAAAGACAGAACCAGCTGTAAAAGGAAATACAACAAATAATGCACAAAAAGATGCTGAAGTAGAAACTGGAATGATGGTTAGAGTACCTTTATTTATTGAAGAAGGAGAAACGATTGTTGTTTCTACTAAGGATGGAAAATATGCATCAAGAGCTTAGGCTCTTTTTTTGTTTTTACTAATTGAATTTATAGTTTTTATGTGATAAAATTATATTGATGATAGGAGGATAAATATGGAAAAATATGTTCCTGATATGTATCAAAAAACAGTATATGATGTCAATTATAAAAAATTATTAAATCAAGGAATTAAATGTATTATGTTTGATTTAGATAATACTTTAGTACCTCCTAATGTAAAAGAACCAACTGATAAAGTAATTGAATTATTTAATGATTTAAAAAGAATGGGCTTTAGAGTAATTATTTTTTCAAATAGTCCTAAAAGACGTTTAAAACCATTTAAAGATAAATTAGAAGTTGATTGTTCAGCTTCCTCAAGAAAACCAAATAAAAAGAAATTTTTAAAAGTTTTATCAGATTATAATTATACTATTACTGAAGTAGCAATCATTGGTGATCAAATTATGACTGATGTTTTAGGTGGTAATAAAGTGGGTATTTTAACTGTACTTGTTAATCCGGTTAGTAAAAAAGATTTCTTTTTAACAAAATTTAATCGATTATTAGAAAAAATTATTATTAGAAGATTAAGTAGAAAAAGTTTATTTATAAAGGGGAAATATTATGAATAATAGTTGTCGTGGATGTGGAGCTAAATTTCAAACATTTGATCCTAATAGTGAAGGATATATTAAAGTAGAAAATAGAGAAAAAAGTACTTTATGTGAAAGATGTTTTAAAATTAGAAATTATGGTGAATATCAGAAAATTACTAAAAAGAATGAAGATTTTTTTAATATTTTAAAAAAAATAAATGAAACTAAAGATTTAGTATTATTAGTAGTTGATGTGTTTAATATTAATAAAAATCTTAAAGATATTTGTTCTTATTTAAAAAATAATGATATTATTGTAATTTTAAATAAAAGAGATGTATTACCTTTATCAGTAAAGAATACTAATTTACTTGCATATGTTGATTCAATGGGAATTAATTATGTTGATAAAATAGTTATTAGTACTAATAAAAACTTTAATTTTGATTCTTTAATGCATATGATTGATAGTCATCAAAAAACAAAGAATGTTTATGTAGTTGGTTATACTAATGTTGGTAAATCATCAATGATTAATAAAATTATTTATAATTATTCTGATTCTAATTTGGATGTTACAACAAGCATTTTACCATCTACAACTTTATCTAATGTTAATGTTGAAGTAAATGATGGTTTAACATTAATTGATACACCTGGTATATTAGATGATGGAAATATTATGAATTATTTAGAACCAAATGATTTAAAGAAAGTTCTTCCACGTGATGAAATTAGAACTATTGTTTATCAAATAAGAACTAAACAATCTATTTTTGTTGAAGATTTACTTCGTGTGGATGCTGAAATGTATAATAATTTAACTTTCTATTTTTCAAATCGTTTAAACATTGAAAGAACATTTAATAAAACAGATAAATTAAGTAAATTAAAAAAATATGATTTAATTGTATTTGAAAATCAAGATATTGTTATTAATGGACTTGGTTTTATAAATGTTACTCATTCAGGTAAAATAACAATTTATACACTTCCAGATGTTGAAGTATTTACAAGAAAAGCATTAATATAGTAATATTTTTGCTTTTTTTATGCATAATAAAAGTGTATATATACTTGACATTTTTTTAATATATAGTACAATTAAAGATGATAGTAGAGGAGTGTAGAGAATGAAAAAAAATATGAAAAAATTTGCTATTACTTCATTATGCTTTGTTTTATGTGGCATTTTATATGTAACTAATGGATTTGCTACTAAAGAAAGTATGGAAGTAGAAGCATCAAAAAAAGCAATTGATGCATCAGTGGTAAGAACAACTTATACATTTGATCCAGCTGGTTTAACTGCAACAGATACAACTTGTATTAGATCAAATAGTGATTTTGTTACTTGGTACCAAAACAAGGCTAATGCCCACACAGAAGCTGAACTTAAAGCTGCAACACCACCATTTGTAGTATATGTAAAAGATGGTAGTGTAGTAACAAGTCCAAGTAATCCAAATGAAATACTTTATTGTAATGGAAAATTTGAAAAATTTTGTACTGAAAATTATGGATTAGAAGGATTTTATTATGATGAAGGATTTACTGAAGTAGCTACTAAAGATCCTGATAATGCTTCATTTGATGATGTAGTAAAAATTAAATTAGAAGACAGAGATGCAAATGGATGTTATCATACAGTTACATCAGTAACAATTTTATATGTAAAATGTAATGTATGTGCAGAAAATAATACATACGAAATAAATTATCATATGCCAGATAATAGTGTTGTGACTGAAGTACAATTAAAGGGACTTGTAGTTAATTTAAAAAATGTAACACAAACTGGAAAGAAATTTGAAGGCTGGTATTATAAAAATCCTGCTAATGATGAAGAAGTGATGGTTACTTCAACTACAGTTTATAACGGGAAAAAATCAGTTAATGATTATATTTCCGCAGAAGATGGAACAACAGTATGTGAAAAGGATGTAGTTGATTTATATCCAAAATTTACTGAAGAAGAAAGTTGTTCAGATGATTATAATAAAACATACAAAACATATTTTTATGATGAAGATAAAACAACTATTTTAAAAGAAGTAACTAAAGATTATGGAACTTATCCAGATTTATTTGTTCCTACAAAAGAAGGATATACTTTTGAAGGCTGGTATACTGAAGATAATACAAAAATAACAGATAGTACAAAGCTTGCTATAAAAGCTACATATGGTGATGATGATTGCCCAAATGGATATGCAAATGTAAAATTGTATGCTAAGTATCAAGCTGATGATGTAAATATTAGATGTAAAGTTTTAAATGGTAAAGTTTATTATTTAGATGATGAAGGTAGCATTTTAAAAACAGCTGAATTAAAAATAAAAGGTGATCTTGACAAAAATAAGATGGAATATTATGTTGATGGTGAATTAGTTGAAACAACTGATATTTCTGAAACACTTAAAGTAAATGACAAAGTTACTTTTGAAGAAATTAAAAAAGATGGTTATAATTTCATTGGTTGGTATGCAGATGCTAAATACACTGAAAAAGTAACTACTTTTGAAGAACTTGATGCTACAAGTGAACAAACTTTAGGTACATATATTGATGAAGACAACTGTCTTACTTCTAGATTTAATTACAATGTGTATGCTAAATATGAAAAAATTCCAAGTAATCCAGATACAGGAGATATGATATTTATATATATTGCACTTGGATTAGTATTAGTAGCTGGTAGTGGAATAGCAATTAAAAAACTTATCAGTAATAAATAATTAAATTAGATTGAATTTATTTCAATCTTTTTTTTTATATGATAGAATATATATGGTGATATATATGGTATATTCGTCTATTGAAAATAAAAAAATTAAGGATATTAAAAAGCTTAGTCAAAAAAAATATCGTGATATGGAAGGATTATTTCTTGTTGAAGGTGAACATTTAGTACTTGAAGCTTATAAAAGTGGTTTGCTTGAAGAATTAATACTTGAAGAAAATAGTAATTTTAAATTAGATGTTAAAACTATTTATGTAAATAAAAAAGTACTATCATATCTTAGTGAACTTGATAATTTTAATGGAATAATGGGTATTTGTAAGAAGATTTCTAGTGATAATATTGGGAATAAAGTTTTACTTTTAGATAATATTCAAGATCCTGGTAATTTAGGTACTATTATTAGAAGTAGTGTTGCTTTTAATTTTGATACTATTGTTTTAAGTGAAAATTGTGTTGATTTATATAATTCAAAAGTTATTAGAGCAACTCAAGGAATGATTTTTAAATGCAATATTTTAGTTAAAGATTTAAAATCATTTATAATAAATTTGAAAGATAAAGATTATCAAGTTTTAAGTACTAATGTTAATGGTGGTAAAAATATTAATAATATTATTAAAAAAGATAGAGTTGCTATCATTATGGGTAATGAAGGAAATGGAGTTAGTCCTGAAGTTGCAAGTCTTAGTGATGAATTAATTTATATTAAAATGAATAAAAATTGTGAAAGTTTAAATGTTGCAGTTGCAACTAGTATTATTTTATATGAACTAAATAAATAGATTTATGTTATAATTAAATTAGGAGGTAATAATATGGAATTAAAAGGAAGTAAAACAGAGGCTAATCTATGGAAAGCATTTGCTGGTGAAAGCGAGGCGCGTAATAAATATACTTATTTTGCAAGTAAGGCTAAAAAAGATGGCTATGAACAAATTGCTGCAATTTTTGAAGAAACTGCTCAAAATGAAAAAGAACATGCTAAATTGTGGTTCAAGGAATTAATGGGTGGAGAGATTAAATCTACAGAAGAAAATTTAAAAATGGCTGCTGATGGTGAAAATTATGAATGGACAGATATGTATGAAGAATTTGCTAAAGTAGCCGAAGAAGAAGGATTTAAAGTACTTGCTAAAAAATTTCGTATGGTAGCTGAAATAGAGAAAAATCATGAAGAAAGATATCGTAAATTATTAAAAA
>JAEETF010000006.1 GCA_016290195.1 Bacilli bacterium
AAAGAATTTTATAGGTGTTTTATTTTTAAATAATTTGTGCTATAATAAACATGTAATTAAGATTTATCTCAGTTACATTTGTCGATTGATGTTTCTCAAACGAGATACACAATTGCTCCATAAGGAAATACGCTCGAACTTCTCGAGCTTTTTTTATACAACTAACTCATTGGGTTAGCTTTTTTTTGCATATCAAAATCTTGGAAGTTCTATTAAAAATCATAATTAAAAGAAAGAGTGGTGTTGTAGTGATTAAGATTACTACACAAGAGTTAGAAATAGAAAGTAATTTTAACAGGATTAAAAGTTTTATATATCAAATCTACTATTATAAACGTAGTATTACAAAAACTTATACAAAAAAACTACTGTTTTTATCAGTAGTTTTCTTGTATTAAATTTTATATTTATAATTTGAATTTTATTTTTCTTTTTTTACTTGCATTAAGAAATATAATCCACATATATCTACAACAGCATCAAAAGTTAAAGCTTTTCCAGCGCCTTTAGTAGTAAAGAATGTTACTAAACTACCAATAACACCTAGAAGTAAAAGAATCATATATAATGTTCCTTCACTTTTACGATCAGCAACTCTTCTACAAAGCCAGAAATACCATAAGTTAAATGCTACAACAACACCAGCAGTAATATTCAAGTTTAGCATTCCATCTTTGCCTAATCCTTCAGTAATACTATCTTTAAGTTCAGGCATAACGTTACATATAATAATTCCAACTACATAAAATATAGAAACTACAATGTATATCCAACTAAAAGATTTTAAAGTTTCACGGGGTGTTCTTTTTTTCATAATCTCACCTCCTTACTTAACTATTTCATATTCATTATAACATAAATAGATAAATTTTTATACTTAAATTTTGCTTATCGTTGACTAAATATTTATAAAAATACTGAAAAAAATTTAAATTTATGTTACAATCTTAATAGAATGGAAGTGTAGTATGGAAAATAAAAAAGTTATTAAAAAGTACGGTATTAGCAAAAATACAGGAATTGGTATGATGTTTCAAGTATTATTAGTTATGGTTGCTCTTATTTTTACTATGATTGGTTTATATGAAGCTAATAAAGCTCAAAATAATATTACTATTGTATATATTGGGCAAGCTATTGAATTCTTATCAATAATAATATTTGGTTTAGTTAGATTTAAAAATAAAAAAATAAAAGATTTTAAAATAATAATTAATGCTTATGCAGTTTTTCTTGCTCTTCAAGCAGCAGTTTTAAATATGAATGGTTATAATAATATTATTACAGTTTTAATGCGTTTTATAATAATTATTCTTGCTTGTAATTGTGTGTTATTTTCTGAAAGATTGGAAAAGAAAGATAGTATTTATATTTCATATACATTTATTCTTTTAGAAGTTGCTTTGTACATAGTTTTCTTAGTTGGTGATCCTGATGGTGCAAGTAATAATTTGCTTAGAGGATTAATGTTTTCGGGAACTATTATGGCTGGTTCTATTTGTTTATTCCATAAAGCTAGGATTGAACAAATTAAAAATAAATTTTAAAAAAGCAGTAATGCTTTTTTTTAATTCTAATATTTCTTTTTGTACATAAATGTTAAAACTTGACTTTTTTTTAATTTTGTGATAAAATACGCGGCAATTCATATAAAAAAAGGGGGGTTATGATGAAAAAAGGATTATTATTAGGAACAATTGCAACTGGATTTTTATTTTCACAAAATAGTGTATTTGCATTAACTGGTAATGCAAATGTAGAATTAAATGGTAATGATAAAGCAAATGTTGGTGAAACATTTGAAATTACTATGAATATTAATAATATTCAAGATGTTAAAAATGGAATTGTTAGTTTTGAAGGTAATTTAGATTTTGATAGTGATACTATTGAATTTATTGGTGCTGATGTTGCTAGTGAACCATATGAGTTCTATATTAATGAAGATTATAATTATAAATTAGCTGGTCTTGATTTAACATTAGCAAGCGGAATTGTTGATAATACTAAAATTTATACATTTACTTTTAAAGCATTAAAAGAAGGAAATACTACTGTTACTGTAAAAAATTACAAATTAACTAATACTGATGATTATGTTAATGCAACTGTTATACCAAAAACTGTTGTAATTGAAAAAGAAGAAACTATTGTTGAAGAAAAAACTGAAATAGAAGAAATTATTCCTACTGAAATACATGAAGAAGAAACTGTTATTCAAGAAAAAATAGTTCCTGAAACTATTGAAAAAATCGAAACAAAAGAAATTAATAAAATTTATGAAGTAGAAGTTAAAGAAAATACTTCTAAAAAAGAATTTAATTTATTTAAAAATGGTTTTAATAAAGTTTCAAATATATTAAATAAATTATTCAAATTATTTAGATAAAAATAAAAAAGCGTGTTGCTTTTTTATTTTTGTTTATGTTATAATTGACATGTAAAATTTGAGGATGTTAGGAGTAATTTATGAAGAAAAAAAGTATATTTATTATATCATTTTTGGTAGGTTTAGTGATGTTTAGTGGTTGTGGTAAAAGTGATTCTAAAAGATTAGATGATCGTTTAACAGAATTAGGTAATGCTTATTACAAAAAATACTATGGTTTAATTGAAGAGGATAAAAGAACAGAATTTTTAGCTAAATATAATACTTTAGGTATTAAAGTTGATTTAGAAAATTTAGCTAGAACTGTTGCTGATACAGATGGACTTCCTTCTAAAGATGAATTGTTAAAAGAATTTACTAAGGATGGAAAAGAGTGTAAATTAACTACTTCTAAATTAATTTTTTATCCACAAGAACCATATGGAGAAAATGATTTTAAATTGGATATGAATTTAGATTGCGGAGAAGATAAAAAATAGTAAAAAGTTGATAGAAATATCAACTTTTTTTGTACTTGAAAAAAGTATAAAAAAACGTTATTTTTTAAGCGAAAAATGTTGAAAAAAATACTAAAAAAATGTATAATTATATTAGATAATTAGGAGAGTAGATACTGTATGAAAAAAAGTCGTAGTTTTTTTTATGTTTTTTTATTTATGTTACTTATAATTCCATTTAATTTTAATGGGATTATTAATGGTGAAAAAAATTTAATAGATTCTGTTTATGCTGAAGATGAACCTGAAATAACTGATTCTTCAAAATTAAAAACTTTAGAGTTTGAAGAGTTTGAAAATGCTATGAGTCCATCTTTTAGTAGTGATGTTACAGAATATAATATTTCTATTACTCCTAATGTAATTGATTTAATACCAATTTATACGACGGTAAGTACAGGTGAAAATGTAACAGTTACAGTAACTGGAAATAGATATTTAACAAGTAATAGCGGCGATGTTAAAATAACTGTTTCAAATACATTGGCTTCTGCTCCTACGGTATATACAATTCATTATACTAAAGATTTAAACAGCAATATTGGCGCTGTATACAATTTTAGCTATACTGGTGAGGGCCAAAAATTTACTACAACGATGACTGGCATGTATAAAATTGAACTTTGGGGTGCCCAAGGTGGACATAAAAGAAGTAATAATAGAAACTTTGGTGGTTATACTTCTGGAAATATTTTATTACCAGCTGGTACAGACTTATATGTTTTTGTTGGTGAAAAAGGAACAGATAATGGTTTAATAACATTTAATGGTGGTGGATCTGGTGGCATTGGTTCTAACTTGGGATATTCTGGAGGAGGAGCTACTGATATCAGACTTTATACTGATGAAAATTTAAACTGGAATGATGCAACATCATTGATGTCAAGAATTATGGTTGCTGCTGGATCTGGTGGTTCTGCAGGAAGTACAAATTATGATAGTGCTGGTGGTCGTTCAGTTGCTGGAGGACTTGAAGGATATTCTGGAGGATATTATAGCGGTCATGATTTTGTAGGACAAAATGGATTAGGTGGAACACAAATAGCTGGAGGAACAGCTGGTGTAAATCACTTTGATGCAATTGCAGGAATTAATGAAAATGGTTCATTTGGTAAAGGTGGAAGTACTACTAGCGAATCTGATGTTCATGGTGCCGGCGGTGGTGGCGGCGGTTACTATGGTGGAGGATCTGGTGGTTCTACTGGAGGATCTGGTGCCGTTGGTCAAGGTGGTGGCGGTGGTTCATCATATGTTTCTGGTCATTTTGGAAGCATAGCTGTTAGTGCTGAAGATGATATTACACCAAAATGTGAAACTGCTACTGATATAAATTGTAGTTATCACTACTCAGGATATAAATTTACTGACACAAAAATAATTGATGGAAATGGTTATAATTGGACAACTACAAAGGGAAGTCAAACTAATATGCCAACACATGATGGTAATGGTACAATGCAAGGTAATGAAGAAAATGGATATGCAAAAATAACATTACTTGAACTTCCATCAGATGATAATTATTTGACATCACTTACTTCATCAGATGGAACATTTGATGTAGCATTTGAACCAACAACATCAACATATAATTTAACTTTGAGTGCTTATACTGCTAAATTTACTTTAAGCGGAGCACCTTCTAA
The DNA here is from genome assembly GCA_016290195.1 of Bacilli bacterium. GTDB lineage: Bacteria > Bacillota_I > Bacilli_A > RF39 > UBA660 > UMGS1045. Next base: position 4,533 of record JAEETF010000006.1, read on the forward strand.
TGAATATGCAACTGTTACAGGTCTTACTGAATATAAAATTAATTTAGGAGAAACTAAAAGAATAAATATTATTGTAACAAGTGCATCTGGAAAATCACAAACATATAAAGTTATAGCTACTCGTAGTGAACATGAATTAACTCAATCATCAACAAAATTAAAGAATTTGATTTTAAATAATGGCAATTATGCAATTGATTTTGAACCACTAAAATATAGCTATGATGTTGATATTTATGAAAATACTATGGAAATTCCAGTAAGTGCAGTAACATTTGATAGTGGAGCTACAGTTAATGTTATGAACAACGAATTCTTAACTGCAAAAAATGGAACTATAAATATTGTGGTTGCTAAAACTGGTATTGAAAGTACTACATATCAAATCAATTATCATAAAGTTTTAAGAGATACAGCTCTTGATGAATATACAACAGTTTTTGATTATACTGGTGA
>JAEETF010000043.1 GCA_016290195.1 Bacilli bacterium
AAACATATTGCTTCATATGCAATTGAAGCTGGAAAAGCAATAGTTATAGTTGTTAATAAATGGGATACTATTACAGAAGATAAAGATATGGCTATGAAAAAATTTAAAGAAGAAGTAAGAAATAATTTCCAATTTATGCCATATGCTCCAATTGTATTTTTATCAGCACTTACTAAAAAAAGAATACATACTCTAATACCAGAAGTAATTAAAGCATATGATAATGCTCATAAAGAAATTAAAACTAATTTGCTTAATGATTGTATAAATGAAGCATATCTTCTTAATTTACCACCTTCATATAAAGGTAAAAGACTTAAAATTTATTTTGCAAGTCAAGTACAAAATTGTCCACCAACATTTAATATTCAAGTTAATTCTAAAGGACTTATACATTTCTCATATGAAAGATATTTAGAAAATAAAATACGTGAATCATTTGATTTTGAAGGGACACCAATTATACTTCAATTTAAAAATAAAGGTGAACAAGAATTATAAAGAACTTTTAAGTTCTTTTTTTATTGAAATAGTTGTTTCATAGTTTTTATATTTTCATATATTATCTTGGAGGTAATAATATGGCTTTTTCTGATAGCTTTTTTAAAAGAGTAGAAAAAAAGACTAATGTAAATAAAGAGACAATCTTAAATCTTGCCAGTAAACTACAAAATACAGATTTAAAAAATGAAGAAACACTTAGAGAAGTAATCAAAGAACTTAGTAATATGACAGGAAGAGAAGTTTCAAAAGAAAAAGAAGATAAAATTATTTCGGCTGTTATTAATGATAAAGTACCTAAAGATATTGATAAAATGATATAAAAAATGATATAATTTTCTTCGGAGGTAGTAAGATGAAAAAAGTAATTGTAGAGCTATTTTTACTTATGGTACTTGCAGTTGTAAGTTCTATTATTATATATGATAAATTTGGTAATACTGAAAAAGTAATAATAACAGAAGATGAAAATAAATTTAAAACTTCATATGAACAATTAAATATGGATAAAAAATATATTAATGTTAGAATTAATGATGATAATGGTGTTGAATATATTAATATAGATAAATTTGAAGAATTATTAAAAAGTGAATCAGCTATTATTTTTATTGGAACAAGTGAAAGTAATGCATCACGTAATGTTATAGAATCACTTTTTAAAGCGTTAAATACTTCTAAGATATCTAAATTATATTATTATGATATTGCTAGTAATTTTGAAGTAAAGGAAATTAATGATAAGAAAATAGATATTCTTATAGATAATACTTCAGAATTAAAAAAATTATTGACATTATTAAATAGAGATAAAGATAATATATATATACCAACAGTTTTATTTATTAAAAATAAAAATATTGTTGGTATGCATTTAGGAGTACTTGAAAATATTAAAGATAATAATAAAGCATTATCTAAAGATCAAAAGCAAGAACTTACTAATATATATTTAAAAAATATTGAGAAAATTAAATAGAAGTTTTACTTCTATTTTTTAATTGCTATATAACTTTTTATATGTTATACTAAACTATAGAAAGGAGTATTTATGAAAAAGGTAGTTTTATCACTTTTACTTGGAATTGTTATTTTAACAGGTTGTGGTAGTAAAAATGAAACAGTAAAATGTACAATGAAACAAGAACAAACAGGTGTTAGCATTAATGGTGTTATAACTGTTGAACTTAAAAATAAAAAATTTGATTCAGCTGAATTTGTTTTTGATGCAACTATTGATGAAGCTTATTTAAATTATAAATCACAATTTGTATCAGCACTTGAAAAACAATTTAGTTCTTTTGAAAAAAATTATGGTGCAACACCAAAGGTTGAATCTACAGATAATGGAGCAAAAGTAACTGTAATTATGACTTCAGAACAAGCTGAAAAATTCTATGGAAAAAGTAATTCTAAAGAAGTAACAAAAAATGATGTAATTGAAGAATTTAAAAAACAAGGATATACTTGTGAATAAAAAATAATACATTTTGTATTATTTTTTATTTTTAATACTTAATAATTTTTTAATACCCATAGGTATTAGAAATACAATATTAAAACTAATATAATATAGTATTAACATCATAACTGGATTTAAAAAATGTAAACCTATAGATGTGAAATATGAAGCAACATTTTCAAAAATAGGAATGCTGCTTAGATTTATATACATCATAAAATCAAAATCAAATATTATATCAATTGGTATAACAATTAGTGATATTGCTAAATGAAAAATAAAGCCTTTTATTATAGTTTTATATTTTATTTCTACAAAATTAGTTATTATATAGAGTAAACCAATAAATACCATTAGAAAATGCCATATCATAGAATAAAATGCTCCAAAAGTAAAGAACGGGTAATAATTAAGAGCACTTAAGAATAACATATTAGCTATTCCACCAACGATGCTTGCAGTTGCTATCCAACATTTCGCATACTCTTTAATTTTCCCTTTAGCAAATATAACAATTAAACCAGCAGGAATAATCATAGAACATGTATCGAAAGGAAGTAAGCCAGTATTAAAATTACCAGTTAGTTTAATATCATAATATGATTCCCATGAAACTTTAATAATATCAAGTATTAATAAAAAGAATGTAATGATTTTAGTTATATTAATTATTTTTTCTTTAGAAGATTTTTTAAATATTATTAATAACAAAGTAATTAAAAAAATTGAAGTAAATAAATATATATATTGTGCAATACTACCAAAATCTTGACCATTATATCCTTCAATATTATATTTATAATCAAAAAAACTATAACTACCATTAAACATACAACCACCATATTTATTTTAACATAACTTTTTAAAATAAAGTTATAATAATTTTTTTATTTCATATATTTAACTGAAATGAAAGTAGGGATGAAATGGAAAAGTTAGAAATAATTAAAAGTATTACTGAAAGAACAGGTGGGGAACTTTATCTTGGCGTTGTAGGTGCTGTAAGAACAGGTAAATCAACTTTTATAAAAAAAGTAATTGAGAATCTTGTTGTTCCTAATATAGAAGATGAATATGAGAAAAAAAGAGCTCTTGATGAAATACCACAAAGTGCTCAAGGAAAAACTATTATGACAACAGAACCTAAATTTGTTCCAAGTAATGGAGCTAAAATTAATTTTGGTGATTTTAGTACTAACATAAGATTAGTAGATTGTGTGGGTTATGTAATACCAAATTCCAAAGGCTATGAAGATGAAAATGGACCGCGTATGGTTAGAACACCTTGGTATGATGAAGAAATACCATTTATTGAAGCAGCTGAAGTTGGTACTGAAAAAGTTATTAAAGATCATTCTAGTATTGGTATTGTAGTTACTACTGATGGTTCAATAGGAGAACTTACAAGAAATGATTATATAGAAGCCGAAGAAAGAGTAGTTTCAGAACTTAAAGAACTTGGTAAACCATTTATTGTAGTTTTAAATAGTACTCATCCAATGGTAGCTGAAACAGAACGTTTAGCCGAATCACTTCAAGATAAATATAATGTACCTGTTATGCCTATCAGTATTGAAAATATGACTGAAAGAGATATTTATAGTATTTTAAGAGAAGCATTATATGAATTTCCAGTTATTGATGTTAAAGTAGATATGCCAGACTGGGTCGCATGTCTTTCACCTGATAACTGGCTTAAGAAAATATATATTGATAAAATAAGAGAAAGTGTTGTTGAAATTGATAAACTTCGTGATGTTGATAATATTACTAGTCATTTCTTAGATTCTGAATATATTGAAAAAGCATATCTTTCTAATGTTGATACTTCAACTGGTGAAGTAACCATTACTCTTAAAGTACCAAATAATTTATTTAATGATATTTTAAAAGATATAATTGGTGTTGATGTTACTAATAAAGCATCACTCTTAAATTTATTTCAAGAATATAATGTAGCTAAAAAAGAGTATGATCAAATAAAAAATGCTCTTAAAATGGTTAAAGAAGTAGGCTATGGAGTTGCAGCTCCAAGCTTAGAAGATATGAAACTTGATACACCAGAAATAATTAAACAAGGAAGTAGATATGGTATTAAATTAAAAGCTATGGCACCATCTATTTATATGTTTAGAGTTGATGTTGATAGTACATTTGAACCTATAATAGGTTCTGAACTTCAAAGTAAAGAACTTATTAATTATATTATGCGTGACTATGATAATGATCCAAGTAGTATTTGGAAAAGTGAAATATTTGGACGTAGTTTAGATGTAATTGTAAAAGAAGGTATTCAGTCTAAACTTGTTCATACTCCAGAAAATGCTAGATTTAAACTTCAACAAACTTTAACTAAATTAGTTAATAAGGGTTCAGGTAATTTATTTGCCATTGTTATATAATTTATAAAAAAACTAAAAAATATCTAAAATAATATTGTATTTATTATAAAATTGTGTTATTCTTTAAATGTAAGCAAGATAGCTTGCATGTTATAATACAAGGAGGTATTTAGAAATGACAAAAACTGATTTAGTAAATTTTATTGCTGAAGAAACAGGATTCACTAAAGCTGATTCAACTCGTGCTTTAGATGCTATGATGAAAGGAATCGTAAAAGGATTAAAAAAAGAAGGTAAAGTAGCTATTACTGGTTTCTGTACTTTTGCAGCTAAGAAAAAAGCAGCTAGCAAAGGACGTAACCCAAGAACTGGTGAAGTTGTTAATATTCCAGCAAGAGTTGCAGTTACTATCAAAGCTGGTTCTAAATTAAAAGATGAATTAAACTAGGCCTTTGGCCTTTTTTATTTTATGAGAAGAATATTTTCATTATTAGAAAAAATAAATGATTTGGGTTACGAAGGATATATTGTTGGTGGTTTTGTAAGAGATTATTTACTAGGTAAAAAAAGTTTTGATGTAGATATATGTACAAGTGCTAAAACAGAAGATTTAAAGAAAATTATACCTAATTTGAAAGAAAAAGATTTTTTTTGTAGTTATTTTCAATTAGATGAATTTAATATTGAAATAACTACTTATCGAAAAGAAAGTAATTATGATGGTAGAAGACCAGGTATAGTATCTTATGTTTCTTCTTTAAAAGAAGATTTAAATCGTAGAGATTTTACTATAAATGCTATCTGTATGGATAAAAATGGTAATATTATTGATTTAATGAATGGTAGAGAAGATGTAGAAAATAAAATTATAAGATGTATAGGTAATGAAAGTCAAAAATTAGAAGAAGATTACTTAAGAATACTTAGAGCTATTAGATTTGCTACTACTTTAAATTTTAAGTTAGATGAAAAAATTAAAAATTATATTATCAATCATAAATATTTTATATCTCAAATATCTTCTTTTCATAAAAGAAGAGAACTTGATAAAATAATTACTAGCATGAATATTAATATAATAAAAGAATTAAATATTGAAAAAGAATTGGGTATTACTTTCCCTAATAAATTAAATTACTGTGATGATATTATAGGAATATATGCTCAGTGTAATATAGAAATAGAACAGTTTTTTAATAAACAAGAATTAAAAAAATATAACATGCTTCATAGATATTATTTAAAAGAACTTAATAATTATGATTTATTTGTATTAGGAATAGATAATATTAAATTATTAGAACAAATAAATAATTGTAATTATATAGATAAATATAATTTATTAAAAATAAAAAATATTAAAGAAATAGATTATGATATACAAAGTATTCCTAATAAGGAATTAGTTATAAAAGCAATATTAGATAAAAAAATAGAAAATAAACATAGTGAAATACTAAAATATATAAATAATTCATATAATTAATTGGTGATATTATGCGAAGAATTATAGTATTATTTATATTAGTTTTACTATGTTTTTTTCTTATAAGATTTAAAATAAAAAAAGCTTCACTTGAAAAAATAGATTTAAAATTAAATAAAGATGAGATTGGTATTATTCTTTATAATAGTAAGCAATATGGATTTTTATTAGAAATAGATAAATTAAATACATTATATATATTTAAATATAATAAAAAAATTAATAATTTAAAAAATATATTTAATATAGAAAAAATAGATAATATTATTTCTAATAATGAAATAAATAATAATATTAAAATTTATAATTATAATTTTTGTATTTTAAAAGAAAATATAGATATTAATAATTGTACATTTATATATATAAAAGAAGAAATACCTAATGTTTCTTTTAATAATACTAATAAAGTAGTATTTTATGATAATAGTATTAGTGACGAATATAAAGAAAATTTATATACTAAATGGTTAGATGTTTATGAATTAAATGATGATAATTATACTATTTTAAAGATAAAAAAGGATACTTATAATATTTTAAATATTCCTTTATAGTATAAAATAAGTTATAATATATATAGGTGATTACTATGAATAAAATTATTGAATTATTAAAAGGTGGTAATATTGTAATACCAATGATATTTTTAAATAATTATCAAAAATTAGAATTAACAGAAAAAGAATTCATATTATTAAGTTATCTTATGAATTATAATGGTAGTTTTAATCCTAAACAAATAGGAATTAATATAGGTTATTCATTTAAAGATGTACTTGAATTAATAGATACTTTATCTCATAAGGGTTTTTTAGAAATAGAAGTTAAGAATATTAATAATATGAAAGAAGAATTTATTAATTTAGATAAATTATATAGTAAATTATCATTCTTAGTTATGAATAAAGAAGAGGAAGAAGAAAAACCATCTAATTTATTTTCAGTATTTGAAAAAGAATTTGGAAGAACACTTTCTCCAATTGAATATGAACTTGTAATGGCTTGGAAAGATAATAATATTGATGAAGAATTAATTAAAGAAGCGTTAAAAGAGGCTGTACTTAATAGTGCTTTAAATTTAAGATATATTGATCGCATACTTTATGAATGGAATAAAAAAGGAATAAAAAAAGTATCTGATATTAAGAAGAAAAATGAACCTGTACAAGGTAAAAAAGTAGATGTATTTGAATATGACTGGCTTAATGAAGAATAATTTAATAATTAATTATTTTGATGAAGTAATTCCTAATCCAAAATGTGAATTAATATTTAACAATGACTATGAATTATTAATTGCCGTAATGCTTAGCAGTCAAACAACAGATAAGAGAGTTAACTCTGTAACCAAAATACTATTTAAAGAGTATAATAATTTAGAAGCCTTGGCAAGAGCAGATTTGTATGATATAATAGCAATCATTAAACCAATTGGTACATTTTATAAAAAAGCAAATAATGTTATTAAAATATCTCAAAAACTTTTAGAAGTAGGTGGGATAGTTCCTAATGATCGTACTTTTTTAGAAAGTTTACCAGGAGTAGGTAGAAAAACAACAAATGTGGTTTTGAGTATGCTATATAATGAACCATATCTTGCAGTTGATACACATGTAACGCGTGTAAGTAAAAGATTAGGACTTGTAAATAAAAATGATAGTGTTTTAGAAATAGAAAAGAAGCTTTCTAAAAGATTTAAAAAATATAATTTACTACGTTTACATCATCAATTTATTTTATTTGGAAGATATCATTGTATGGCTATTCATCCTTTATGTGATAATTGCAAATTAAAAGGCATATGTAAGGAGAAAAAAAATGGATGATTTAATGATAAAAATTTTATCAGATAAATATGTTGGAAATGATGATATTCAACTTGAATTTATGAATATTCCAGCTATAGTAGGAAGATTTATTACAACTAGAAAAATTTTGCTTCCAGAAAATAAAAAAGATTTGGATATTATTAGTTTTTATTATACGGATAATAAAGAAAACATCATATCTTTTTCAAATGAGTTAGTTGATTATAGTGAATTTTTACAAATGAATATACCAAAAGACATGAAAAAGATGTCATACTGTATTCTAATAGAATATCTAAATGAAATATATGAGACTATGAAAAGTATGAATTTAATAGATGAAAGTAATTTACAATACAAAAAAAGGCTTTTTTAAGCCTTTTTTGCTTCTAAATATATTGTTTCATCGAAAATATGTGCTTTTATTTTTTCTTTATCTTCTTCACTTTGTAGTTCATCAGTTGAAATCATAAAATAATTATGATTGATTATTTGTTCACCAGTATTTACAATTGGATCATCCCAAGTAATATCAATATGATACCAATTATTATTAATATATACCAAGTTCCATATATGATTATTACTAGAAATACGATAATTAGGAATATTAAGTTTATCTAAGAATAGGGAAAGAGCATCAGAATAGCCACTACAAATTCCATGACCTTGCAATAATGGACCAATAGCTAAATCAGAATTGTATGAAGTATTAGTGTATAAATTGTCTTCTTTTTCTTGATCATATACTGAATGATCAATTATATAATCATGTATTGTTAATACTTTATCATAATCACTCATATCATTAGTTATTAATTCGTTAATAATTCTATCTACTTCTTTATTCAATAAATCTATCATTGCATCATCATAATAATTTATTACTTTAACAGTTACTAGTCCAAAATTATTTATGGATATATCAAGTTTATTGTATGAATTAAAAGGTGATACAAAATTATTTATATTTGACAATTTTTCACCATTATTAATGAGTTTTTTTACATCATTAGAACATTTTCCATATTTATAAGAACAAAAGAAATTGAAATAGGTTTGTCCATTATTTAATGCAGAATAAATAATGTTTTCAATATCCTGTTCATTTTTTGGTAAATAATTATCTGTTTGCTTATAATATGAGAATTGCTGCTTTTTATAACTATTTACTTGTTCATATTTAAAATCATTTTTATATACAAAATTTAATAAGAAGTATTCAGTTAATGGCTTACGATACCAATATATGTTAAATAAAAAAATACATGCTATTAAAAATCCTAAAGCTTGTTTCATATAATCACCATATATATTATAACTTAAAATATAAAAAAAAATAAATTCTATAGAATTTATTTTACATTGCATTTACTTTTTTAGTCAAACGAGATTTATTGCGAGCAACAAAGTTCTTATGAACAATTCCTTTTGATGAAGCTTTATCAATTCTTTTGATAGCAATTTTTAAATTATCAGTTGCTTTTGCTTTATCATTTGCTGTAACAGCTTTTTCAACGTTCTTAATAGCTGTATGCATACTAGCTTTGAAGTTATTATTTAATTCATTTTTCTTTGGATTCTTTCTTACAGCTTTTTTAGCATTCTTCATATTTGGCATAATATTCACCTCCGACATACGCACATAAGCCAATTTTAACAAAAAAAACAAAAAAAATCAATAAAAACCGTGATTTTTGCTAAAAATAATATTAGGTGATAATAATGGGTCATGAAATTCATTTAGAAAAATATAATATAAGAACTGATTTGACTTTAGAAAAAGAATATAAATTTGCTAATCAAAAAGAAGAAAAATGGGATAATATTAAAGTTACCACTATTGATTTAACTAGTGCTGAAGCTAAAAAAATTGGTAAAAAAAAGGGACAATATATTACTATTGAATTTGATGATGTAACAGATTTTGAAAACGGTGAAAAAGTAAAAGAAATATTTGCAAATAAAATTAGGGAATTAATTAATTATTTAAATATTAAAGATGATGATTCTTGTTTAATAGCAGGACTTGGTAATAGTAAATCAACTCCAGATGCTTTGGGACCAAAAGCAATTGATAATGTTTTAGTAACTAGACATTTATTTATACTTTCAGAAATAGAAGAAGGCTTTAGATGTGTAAGTGCTATAAAACCAAGTGTAATGGGAATAACAGGATTAGAAGCTAGTGATATATTGAAAGCTATCATAAAAGAACATAATTTTAAATTCTTAATTGTAATCGATTCTTTAGCTAGCAGTTCGATTAATAGAGTAAATAAAACTATTCAAATTACTGATGCAGGAATTAATCCAGGAAGTGGAATTGGTAATAATAGGAAAGAAATAAATAGTGAAGTAATAGGTATCCCTGTAATTGCAGTTGGTATACCAACTGTTGTTGATGCTGCAACTATTGTATCTGATACAATTAATTATATGTATAAGAAATATACATATGAGAAACAAAATATAAATAAACCATTTAATAAATTATCTATTGGTAGTAGTAATTATTTAAAAAGGAATATTAAAATTGATGAAAATGATAAAAAACAGTTATTTGGCATAGTTGGTACATTAAATAATAATGAAGTATATAATTTGATCAATGAGGTTTTGAATCCTACTAATTATAATTTAATAGTTACACCTAAGGATATTGACTTTCAAATAGATAAATTGGGTATGATAATAGGTAATGGTCTTAATAAAGCATTACATAAAAAGGCAAAATAAAATTGTATAAAAAAAATTGCTTTTGTGATATACTATTTAAGGTAGGAGGAAAGTATGAAAGAAAAAAGAGGTTTTACGTTAATTGAACTTTTAGCAGTAATAGTAATATTAGCAATCATCGCATTAATTGCAACACCAATAGTTTTAAGCCTAATTGATAGGGCAAGACATGGAGCAGCAGAAGACTCAGCATATGGAGTTAGAAAAGAAGCTCAATTATTATATCAAACAACTATGATGGGAAGAGCAGGAGCTTTTAATAAAATAGAAGTAGATTTTTCTAAAACAATGGAAAAAGATGGCAAAACATATGTTGAAACAAAATTTTATGAAAATGCATCTAGCACAGGAGAAACAAATAAAGTATTCTTTGAAGCAGATGGAACAATGCCAACAAATGGTAAAATAACAATTAATGGAGATGGAACAATAAATTATGAAATATTAACAATTAGTAATTATTATTGTTGTATACCAGCCCAAGGAAATGTAACTTGTGCAAAAGAAAATAATTTTGATGGTAATTGTAATTCAACTGGTAGTGAATCAAATCCATCTGGAGGTTCGACAACGAATCCAACAGGAGATCCAACAACACCAGATCCAGCACCAACAACACTATCAACAGATTTAGCAACTGTACCAAGTGGATGCCCAATTGTAGGTATAACACCATCACTTGCAACAGCAGCATCATCTAGAACTGTAACAATTAATTTTGCGGGATTAACAAATGGTCAATATAAGAAAGATAGTGGTTCATGGGTTAATGCAACAGATGATTATGTAGTTGTAGGATTTGATGAAAATGGAACATTAAGTGTTAAATCAGATGGATGTGCAGATGGAGTTGATATAACAGTAAATAATATCACACATACAGGTGATTCATCAGCAACGTTATCATATTCAGTAAATGGTAATACAGTTGCATCAGGTTTCTATTTAACAGGCCCTTTATCAATTACACTTACTTGTACTGAACCAAATTCAACAGTAGCAAGTCATTCAATTATGATTTATGATGCTACATCTTCAAGTAGTACACCAAAACGTACTTACACAGATAATTTAACTGTTACATATGATCCATCAACAGATACATATACTGAAGGAGCATTACTTGTAACAGGATCATGTACAAATGCTAATGGAGAGACTACAGCAGCACAAAGTTCAATATTCTTCTATACATCAACTGCACAACCAGATCCAGATTGTACTGATCCAACTGCTTACTGTCATAGTTATGTATATTCTGATAATTGTGGACTTGAAACAGAAATTCCAAATCCAGAATATCCAGCATATATGACAGATGCATATGTATGTACAGAACAACAAATTGATTCATGTGATTGTGATGGGTATGATAAAGAATGTTCAGAAGCAAATGCTGCATGTGTATTTGCATCATCAAATGATCCAATTGTAACACCACTAGAACCTAAACAGGAAGCAATATGTAATAATTTGCAAGCAGTAATGTGTTCAGCATTAGTAACAGGTGAAAAAGCACTTTGTATTCAAAAATATTATAATAATTGCGTTACTTCATGTAATAGTGTACCAATTGGTGAAGAAGAAAGAACTAAGTGTTTAAATGTTTGTTCAACTACAACATATCCACCATGTGAAAAAATTGAAGATAAATGCTGTCCAAATTATATTAAAAACGTATACACAGGTGCATAAAATAAAAAAAACCAATTTTGGTTTTTTTTTATTAAAAAATAGGCAAAAGCCTATTTTCTTTTTAAGAACCATCTAAGTAAGAATCCAGCTCCTGCTGCTATTAAGCTAAGCATAAGTATTAAATTGAAAAGTGATGTTTTTTCAAATTGAATTCTAATACTCATTAAAATTGTTACTATGATAATGATAATTCCAATGACAGTTAAAATTTTACCAAATAGTGATTTTGGATTATAGAATAAAATTATTAGTCCAATAACAAATGGTATAAGTATTAAACCAGAAGCAATATTAACAGAACCAAATCTCCATTGATGCCAAATCATAGTAGCACTTGTTTGTTGTGTTAATAAAAATAGACCAGTTGCTAATAACAAAATACCTATAATAAAATTAGAACCACTATTTTCAGTTTTATTATTCATTAATTACCTCCTTAATTTAACTATATTTTAACATATTTCTATAATAAAAAAAAGAGGCTATTTTGCCTCTACAATTAATTTAATAGCTGTTTTTTCTTCACCTTCAATGGTGATATCAGTAAATGCTGGAATACAAACTAAATTCTTTCCACTAGGAGCAACAAACCCTCTAGCAATAGCTATGGCTTTAATAGCTTGATTTAAGGCACCAGCACCAATAGCTTGGATTTCAACACTTCCTTTTTCTCTAAATACATTAGCTAGTGCTCCAGCAACACTATTGGGATTAGATTTTGTTGAAACTTTAAGTGTTTCCATAATAATGCATCATTCCTTTCTGTACAATTAAATATATGTGTAAAATTAAAAATAATACATATAAACTTTTTAAAAATTATTGTAACATTATGAAAATATATGATAAAATTAACAAGTATCTATGAATAATATAATGTTGAGGTGATTATACATGATAAAAGTAATGAGAGTATTTAAAAAACAAGAAATTTTAATTATTTTATTAAGTTTTTTACTTGTTTTTTCTCAAGTATGGCTTGAACTTAAAATGCCTGATTTTATGTCTAAAATAACAGTTTTAGTTCAAACTGAAGGTAGTGAAATGTCTGAAATTTTGAAAAATGGCTTATATATGCTTATATGTGCATTACTAAGTTTAGTATCTGCAGTTATAGTAGGTTATTTAATATCAAAACTATCAGCTACTTTTTCACTTAGAACTAGAAAAAGATTATTTGAAAAAACACTATCTTTTTCAATGAATGAAGTAAAAGATTTTAAAGCTAGTAGTTTAATTACTAGAACTACTAATGATGTAACCCAAATAGAAATGTTTCTTGGTATGGGTCTTCAACTTCTTATGAGAGCTCCTTTAACAGCTATTTGGGCAATTACTAAAATATTAGATAAAAGCTGGCAATGGAGTATGGCAACAGCTATAGCTGTAGTAGTATTACTTGCAGTTGTAGGTATTTTAGTAATGATTGTTGTACCCAGATTTAAAAAAGTACAAAAATTAACTGATGATTTAAATGAAGTAACAAGAGAAAATTTAACTGGTATTAGAGTAGTAAGAGCATTTAATGCTGAAAAGTATCAAGAAAATAAATTTGATAATGTAAATAATAATTTGACTAAAACGCAATTATTTAATCAAAAAGCTTTTGCGATTATGTCACCAATTATGTATTTAGTTATGTATTTTTTAGCTTTAATTATTTATTTAATAGGAGCAAGCTTAATTCAAAATGCTGGTATGAATGATAAACTAATTATTTTTGGAGATATGATTGTTTTTTCTTCATATGCTATGCAAATAATTATATCTTTCTTGTTGCTTGCAATGATATTTATGATACTTCCAAGAGCTAGTGTATCTGCAAATCGTATTAATGAAGTTTTAAATACAGAAACAACTATTAAGGATGGAAAAGGAAATAAAAAAGAAAAAGAAGAAGGTACAGTAGAATTTAAGAATGTTTCTTTTAAATATCCAGATGCAGAAGAATATTTACTTAAAGATATTAATTTTAAAGCTAATAAAGGAGAAACTATTGCTTTTATTGGATCAACAGGTAGTGGTAAATCAACACTAATTAATTTAATACCAAGATTTTATGATGTAACAGATGGAGAAGTAATGGTAGATGGTATTAATGTTAAAGATTATAAACTTAACTCTTTACATAATAAAATAGGTTATGTTCCTCAAAAAGCAGTAATGTTTAATGGTACAGTATCAACAAATATTACCTATGGTGATACAGATAAAGTTGAAATTACTGAACAGAAAATAAAAGAAGCTATTGAAGTTGCACAAGCTAAGGATTTTGTTGAAAAAATGGATAATACATATGATGCTCATATAGCTCAAGGTGGTACTAATGTATCAGGAGGTCAAAAACAAAGACTTTCTATTGCTAGAGCTATTGCGCGTAATCCAGAAATATATATATTTGATGATTCTTTCTCTGCACTAGATTATAAAACAGATTCTTTACTTAGAAGTGAACTAAAAAAATATACTAAAGATGCAACTAGTATAATAGTTGCTCAAAGAATTGGAACAATTATGCATGCTGATAAAATAATTGTTCTTGATGAAGGTAAATGTGTAGGAATGGGAACACACAAAGAATTACTTAAAAATTGTGAAGTATATAAGCAAATTGCTTTATCACAATTAACAAAGGAGGAACTTGAAAATGCCTAGACCAGGGGGACCACGTGGCAATATGGAAAAAGCTAAAAACTTTAAATTTGCCATAACACGTTTAATAAAAGAATTAAATAAATTTCGTGTTCTTATTATAATTTCACTTTTACTTGCAGCATTAGGTTCTGTTTTATCAATTTTTGCTCCTAATCGTTTATCAGAATTAACTGATGAAATATCTAAAGGATTAGTTCCTAAATATGATAAATTAGGGGAAATAACAGAAAAAATACAAAGTAATAATTTTCAAGAATTTACAATTGATGATGAATTAATAACTAAAGATGATCAATTAATTTTTATAAATAGTTTACAAAAAATAAATGATAAAAATGATTCAAAAGCTTTATATTCAGAATTTGATTCTTTCCCAGAAAGTATAAAAAATGTTATTAAACCATCTATGGATATAAGTGCTATTAAAAATATTGCTATATTTTTAGCTGTTCTTTATATATTAAGTGCATTATTTACATATATAGAATCTGTAGCTATGACTACTGTGTCAAATAAATTTGCTTTTAAACTAAGAGATAAAATATCTAAAAAAATAAATAAATTACCACTTAAATATTTTGATCATAATCAAAATGGTGATATTTTATCAAGAGTTACAAATGATGTTGATACTATTGCTCAAACTATGAATACTTCACTTGCTACTTTAGTAAGTTCAATTACTTTATTTGTTGGAGCAATTGTTATGATGTTTTATACGAACTGGATAATGGCAATAACTGCTATTGTATCTAGCTTTATTGGATTTATTTTTATGTTTATAATTTTAGGTAAATCACAAAAATATTTTGTTATGCGTCAAAAAGAATTAGGTAATTTAAATGGACATATTGAAGAAGTATATTCGGGACTTAATGTTGTTAAAGTATATAATGGTAGTAGAGAAGTTAATGAAGTATTTGATCTATATAATCAAAAATTATATGAAGCAAATCGTAAAAGTCAATTTTTATCAGGACTTATGCCACCAATGATGGGATTTATTGGTAATTTTGGATATGTTGCAGTATGTATAGTAGGAGCACTTTTAACAATGAATGGTACTATAAGTTTTGGAGTTATTGTAGCTTTTATGACTTATGTTAGATTATTTACACAACCACTTTCACAAATAGGACAAGCTATGAATGCACTTCAGTCAACAGCTGCTGCGGCAGAAAGAGTATTTGAATTTATTGATGAAGAAGAAATGAGTGATGAAAAAGAAATCACTAAAAAACTAGATAAAAACAAAGTTGAAGGAAGAATAGAATTTAGAAATGTAACATTTAAATATGATGGCAATAATAAGCCAACAATTACTAATTTTAATGCGATTGCTAAACCAGGGCAAAAAATAGCTATCGTAGGACCAACTGGAGCTGGTAAAACTACTATGGTTAATTTGCTTATGAAGTTTTATGATATAACTGATGGTGATATTTTAATAGATGGTGTTTCTATTAAAGAATTAACAAGAGAAAATGTACATAGTTTATTTACAATGGTACTTCAAGATACTTGGCTATTTAATGGTACTGTTAAGGATAATATTATTTATAATATGGAAGATTCAAGCGATGAAAAAATGAAAGATATATGTAAGATTGTAGGTCTTGATCATTTCATTAAAACTCTTCCTAATAGCTATAATTCTAATCTGTCTAATAGTGATGGTGTATCAGCTGGACAAAAACAATTACTTACAATAGCTCGTGGTATGATGGAAGATGCACCATTTATAATTTTGGATGAAGCAACTAGTAATGTAGATACAAGAACAGAAGAGCTTGTTCAAAAGGCAATGGATAGATTAACTCATGATAGAACATCATTTATTATTGCTCATCGTTTATCAACAATTAAAAATGCTGATTTAATTCTTGTTATGCAAGATGGTAATATTGTAGAGCAAGGTACACATAATGATCTTATAAATAAAAAAGGTTTTTATGCGGAACTTTATAATTCACAATTTGAACTATAAAAAAATACTACAAAAAGTAGTATTTTTTTTTTATAGATGTTAAAATATATATAGGTGTTGTAAGATGTATAAAGATATAAAAAAGCGGGGACTTAAAAATATTAAAAAAAACTATTTGTTTTTAGTTTTTTTGTGCTTGGTCGCTGCTTTTATATCAATAGAATTTATTGGTTCTCTTACATTTGCTAAAAGATTTACAGATAAAACAGATAAAAAATTTATGATTAGTGAATTTGTAAAAACAAATAATAATACTGAAATATTTGATTCTAAAAATATATTTGAAACAACTTTATATGATACTTTTTCTGGTACTATGACATTTAAAACATATTCGGCCATAAAGAATTCTTTTTCAGTAAGTGAATATGTTATACCTTTAATTTTAATAAGTTTAATTATTGTATTTATTATTTGGTTTATATTTATTAATCCTTTTAATGTTATTATGCGAAGGTTTTTCTTAGAAAATAGAATATATAAAAAATTATCTAAAGAACGTTTTGTATATCTATTTAAAACTAAAAAATTACTTAATGTTTCATATACTTTATTAATAATGCGAATATATTTACTTTTATATTTATTTACTATTGTTGGCTTTTTTATTAAAAGATATTCTTATTATTTAGTACCATATATTTTAGCTGAAAACCCAAGTATAAAAACTAAAGATGCTATTAAACTTTCTGAAGATATGATGGATGGTCATAAATTAGAATGCTTTAAAATAGAATTATCTTTTATAGGATGGCATTTACTTGGAATTGTAACTTTAGGTATTACTAAAACATTCTTTTCAAATATTTATGAAATGACTACATTTTCAGAATATTATTATCAAATTAGAAAACAAAGTAAAGAAAAAAATATTAAAAACATTGAATTATTAAACGACAAATATTTATTTGAACTTGCTCCTGATTCATTAATTGAAGAAAAGTATAGTGACGTTATTAATATTAAAAAAGATATTAAAAAAGATTTTAAAATATCTAAATTTAAATTGTTTTTACTTAAAAATTTTGGTATTAGTTTAGTAGATTCTAAAACTTTAAATGAATATAATGAAAATCAATATAATATAGTTAAAATAAAAGATAAAAATAATGAAATTGATAAATTAACATATCCAGTAAGATTATCAAATATCAAAAACATAAGAAATATTAAAATACTAACAACTAGAAATTATTTAGAATGTTATGATGTCATGTCTTTAATATGTATGTTTTTAATATTTTCTATGGCAGGTTGGATATGGGAAGTAGGATTATATTTTATTAATCATGGCGTTTTTTCTAATCAAGGAGCTCTTAATGGACCATGGCTTCCTATATATGGTAGAGGAATAATTTTAATTATGATTATTTTATATCGATTTAGAAATAATCCTAAAAAAGAGTTTTTTTGGATAATTATTTTATGTGGATTTGTTGAATATTTTACAGGCTTATATTTAGAACTTACTCATGATGGACGTAGATGGTGGGATTATAGTGACTATTTTTTAAATCTTCATGGTCGTATATGTGCAGAAGGTTTATTAGTGTTTGGAATTGGTGGATTATTAATAGTATATTTTGTTGCACCTATAATCCAAAAAGGACTATTAAAAATTAGAAAAAACATTTTAGTGTCAATATGTGCTTTAGTATTTTTATGCTTTATTGGTGATGAAATATATTCTTCATCTCATCCTAATATTAGTGCTAGCATAGAAAAAAATGATATCGTTATAAAAAAGTAGTGAAAAATTAAAAAATTTGTTATAATATAAATAATAGAAAGAGGGATAAAATGGAAGAAAAGAAAACAACAAAGAAGGCAATTACTGCAAAAAAGAGTACTACTACAAAGAAAAAAACTACTATAAAAAAAGATGAAACTAAGATAGTTAAAGAACCAGTAAAAAAAGAGGTAACAGAAATAAAAAAAGAAGAACCAAAAAAAGAAACCATTCAAAAAGAAGAAAAAATAATAGAACCAAAAAAAGAAACAAAAGGAGAAATAAGAGTTATTAAAAATGTTGCTCTTGATTCTCTAAGTAAAGTAATTTATATTTTATCTAAAATTATTGAAGTCGCTTCTAAAATAGGTATAGTTGTACTTATGCTTATGATGATAGCGCTACCATTTTTTATGAATAAATTAGAAGTTACAAAGTCATTTTATGTATTTAATGATAAAGTGACAGATTATGAAATTACAGATAGTTCAATAAAATTTATTAAACATGGAACAGTAACTGATACAATATCAATTCAAAACAAAGAAAATGTTCAAAAAGTTGTAAATTATCTTATTGAAAAATCTGATGTTGAAATAAGTTTAGTTGGCGATTTCTTCCTTGCTTGTGGAAGTGCAATTCTATTTGCAACTGCATTACTTGCAAAGAAATTAGGAAAATTATTTAAAAATATTTATACAAAGAAAACACCATTTATAGAAGAAAATGTTAAACTTTCTAAATCAGTTTTCTATTTATTATTAATTTGTGTGGTATCACCATTTTTACTATCATATTTACTTGGATTTGTATTAAATATATGGTTATGTGAAGAAATAAATTTAATTAATATTATTTTAATACTTATTACACTTGCTCTTCATTATATTTTTGATTATGGTTATCAATTAGAAAAAAAATTAAAGGAGAATAATTAATTATGAATAGATCAAAATTTATTGAAGAATTGAGTGAAAAAACTAAATATAGTATTCAAGATAGTGAAATAATTTGTACAATATATGAAAAACATTTTATTGTTGGTAGAAAAAATAAACAAAAAATAATAGATGATCTTGTTGATGAATTAAAAATATCATTTGAAGAAGCAGATGAGATTTATAATAAATCATCAGAAATTATTGCAACAGCAATTAAAAATAAAATCTTACATCCATTTAAAGACGCATAATTGCGCCTTTTTAATTTACTTAAAAAATAAAAAATGCTATAATTAATTTTGTAGTGGTAATTTTAATTATTACTATTTTAAATTTAAACATAAATACATAATTGAAATGACAGAAGAGGTGTTTAAGATGGATGATTTTAGTGTTGTACCTTTAGGTACTGTTTCTCCATATTGTAAAGGCAATATGAATTGTCCAGGTTTTTTAGTTCAAAGTGGTAATTGTAAGTTACTTCTTGATTGTGGCCCTGGTGTTTTAAAATATTTTAATTATAATAAAGATTTAAATAATTTAGTAATTATTATTTCTCATTTACATCATGATCATTATGCAGGGCTTTTGGAATTAGCATACGGTTCTTATATTCAAAACAGAATTGGTAATTTAAAAAATAAAATAAAAGTTTTAATACCTGAAATGGAGGATAAAACTAAAGATATTTATAGTATGCTAACTAAAATGAATGAGAGCTATTTAGAATTTACAACATATAATGATAGAACAAAATTTAATTTTGGAAATATGAATGTTAGTTTTTTACTTAATCCTCATAATATTAAAACATATAGTACTAAGGTAAAAGTAGGGAATAAGTCATTAGTTTATTCATCTGATACAGGTTATGATTTTGATCATTTAGATTTGTTTGCTGAAAAAGTAGATTTATTTATATGTGAATCATCATATATAACTGATCAAGATAAACCAAAAGGTATTATGCATTTATCGGCGTTTGAAGCTGGAATGATAGCTATGTCTGCAGATGTAAAACAATTAATGCTTACACATTTTTTCCCAGAATTTGATAAACAAAAATATGTGGTTGAGGCTCAAAAAATGTTTGAAAACACTATAGCGGCAGAAGAAGGTAAAAAGTTAGTATTAAAATAATAATATTTAGGTATTTTCTTATTAAACACTATTGACAATATTTTTATTTAGTGTATAATTATAAATGCCTACTGTTATTTGCAGGTGTAGTTCAATGGTAGAATATCAGCCTTCCAAGCTGACTACGTGGGTCCGATTCCCATCACCTGCTCCATTTGTAAAAATCGTCGGAACAACCGATGTTGAGATAAAGCTTAATTCGAGAGAATTAAGTTTTTTTGTGTTTAAGAAAGGTTGTGATGATATGTTAAATATTATTAAAGAAAAACTTGATTTAAGCCCTGATTTAAAGAAAAAGATTAATTGGGCTAAGAATTATACTTCTACTCCTATAAAGCTAGAGAAAGGTCATTTAATTAGATTAGAGCCTAGTAATCTTGCTTATGTAGATCCACACAAAGTAATAATCAATAATTATACATTCTTGTTCTTCAATGGTGTTAATACTTTCTATGTTAATAATCTAAATGATAAACACAACTTATCTGAACTAGAAAAATACTTTAAACTAGCTAAATGCTCTTAATACTATTCCCTCAATAAGGAATTGACAATTTCTTAAAAAGTGATATTATAAATAACCAATGAAAGAGGTAACTCTAGAAATGGAGGTACATCTATGAAAATAAAACACAATATACCCGAAATTTATAATATTGAATTTAATGAGGAGTCAGTAGTATTTAGACTTTACTAGATACTATTGTCTCCTCTTTTTTAGTAATAAGGAGGTTGAATATGGAAGAAGAAAGAAAAGTTGCAGGTATTTATATTCGTGTATCAACTGAAGATCAAGCTCGTGAAGGATTTAGTTTAGGAGAACAAGAAGAAAAGTTAAAACAATTATGTGATTATAAGG
>JAEETF010000044.1 GCA_016290195.1 Bacilli bacterium
CCATAATTATCAAGAAATTTAGGCACACCACCTGTTTCTATTAAATATGGCATTGTTTCTCCATATTGATATAATCTACCAAAAGCACAAGCAACATCAGTCATATATCTTGCATCCTCAAATGTTTTTTTCATCTCATCTTCTGTTAGTATTCTAATACCATTAGTCATTATTTACCTTCTTTTTTACCTTTTGATCAACATTAAACTTAAGAGCATCTTCTGGATTTTCACACTTAAATTCAAATTTTGAAAGTATATCACTATTAATATCCTTATCTGGGTTTATATAGTGATAAACATTATCATCTATTTTTTCAAGAAATATACTTTGATCATTATAAATAAGGGTATCAATCATTACTTTTCCAACAGGCGTTTTACTCATTTTATCATCCTTAACTTGACTAATATATGATGCACAAGCAAGTTTTTTAAATACATCAATAAGTTTTAAATATGTTGATGGTAAAACATGACTAGAAGTATAAAAATGATATGCATTTTGATTATTATTTTTTTCTAAAGTTACAACTAATTTAATATTATTTCCTGTTTCAATTAAAATACCATCTTCATAGATAATAAAACATTTTAAACTAGAAGCATTTTTAATTAAATTATTTATTAAATCACTATTAGAAAAATTATCAATACATAAACTTCCTACACTAGTCCAATCAGAAGCTAAATCAAAAATATGAAATCCTCTTTTTACATACTTTGTTTCATCTTCAAAAAGAGTACTAATATTATCTTTTTTAACAGTTACAAGTTTACCACCTTCTAGTTCAATTTTTCTTTTTTCTTCTTCTATTTCTTTTATTTTTTGCTCTTCTAAAGCAGCAAATTTTTTCTTATATTCTGTTATTAAATCAGACATCTTTAATGCTTTTTCTTCTAATTCTTTATTTAGACCATTAAATACTTTAGAAGCAATTAAAGTATTAATATCAACTTCATCATCTTGATTATCATTACTTTTCATCGATTTAATTAAATCAGCAAGTTTTGTATTATTACTTCCTCTTTTATTAATAATATTATCAAATGTAGCAATATCATCAGGATTTTTAAACATATTAGTAACAATTGAAGAATAGATAAAATTCTTAGGAGCACTTGCCATTTTCATTAAACGATCTGCATCATCAAGAGCAATAAGAACTTCTGAACAAGATGGTAAACGATTAAAGACATCTTTATTTTTATAAGTTTCAGAATACATTAAAGTTACCATATTAAGAAGGCCATCATTTATAGGTTCTTCTCTTTCATCTACTAAAACTCTTTTAGCAACGTCATATAAAACATTTGGTTTCATATAATCAAGTCTAATGATACGAACACGTCTTGATAAAGGTCCAGAAAGTTCTTCACGCATATCATTTTTACAAAGAATAACTTGTAAATTATGCTTAAATTCTTTCTTTATCTCTAAGTCACCACATTGTACAGCATTTAATTTACCATCTTGCAAGAATTGAAGTAAAAAGGCATCTGTTTCTTCTCTTGCTTTATCATATTCATCTAAGAAAAGAACAACTTTTTTACCTTCATTTACTTTATTTATAGCTGTAACAAGTTTACCTGGAATAATAACATTATCAGCATCATGTCTTATTGCTGCAGACATATTTACATCTTCATTAAGTTCATTTTTACCAGTTGTAGCATCACATTGATATTCTACCATTTCTACATTACTAAAAACAAAATTAACTATCTTAGTATAGATTTTAGCAAACTCGGTTTTACCTGCACCAGGAGGACCTTCCAAACAAATGGCATATATATCTTGACCTGGTCTTACATTTTTACTATCAAATAGTAAAAGAGCATTATATGCATTATAAACTAAACTATCTTCTGCATAATAACCTAACTCTTTTATTTTTTCTTTCATTTCACTAAACGAAATCATTATTTCACCTTCCTTTTTTGTGAATCACTAAGATATACTAGTGCTTCAAAACGATTACTATTTACTTTTATAAGTCCTCTTTCAAGTTCATATAAACTTTGAACAGGATATGAAAAACCGTAAAAGCCACTTAAATCCCTATATTCATATTTACTTTTCTCTTCAAAACAAAACCAATATACTTGTGAAAAACTTGATAATCTTTTAACAGAAGATATTGGATCAAAATCAGCAAATATAACACATTTTTCTGCCTTTTTTTCAATTAAATAATTTGCTATATTACCATTAATATTCTTATATCTTAGTTTAGCATTTGCATCATATTGAACTTTACCCTTAAACCACATATCTACTGGTGTAATTTCACTACCTACACTATCTAAAAATTTAACTAAATCAGCAATTTCAATATTTTTATCAATACTTTCAATTTGCACTTCCGCCGAATCATTTACGCCCACAATAACTTTGACATCTTTTTTTAATAATTCAATAGCAATTACAGCTAGCATATCCGTATATTTACTCATTGAACCAGACATATCAAAATAAAAGGATAAAGGAACAGTCTCATTATTTCCATTTGCATATTGGTATCCATATTTATCTAGTAATACCTTAGGTATTTGTTCTGTTTCTAAATGAATAATGGCATTTTTAACATCCCATTTTTCAAAACCTTTAGCTTTTTCAAGCGAATTAGTTCTAATATTTAAATCAGTATTTTTCTTACAAAAACGACTATTTAAAAACTTAGTAATAAGTGTTCTAATAATACTTTCTGGAACATCGGCATTACTATTTTCATCAATACTATAACCATCACCAGTTTGCCTATCTTTAAATGATGGTAATTTACCAAGTTCATCCATAAAATTATTTACTTGTTTTCTTTTTTCTTCCTCTTCTTGTTCCTTTTTCTTTTTTTCATCTAAATACTTTTGTAACTGACTTTTAAATTTTTTTAATTTTTCAAGATTTTTCTTTTTAGATTCTTTTAATTTATCTTTAGGAACTTTATAAGATTTTTGTTTTTTATCTTCTGCATTATCAGTATTTGATTTTTGATTATCTCCAGAATCTTTATTAATAACATTATCTGAATTATTTTTATTGTTATCACCATCACGTTGTTGATTACCATCTAATTTTTTATTGTCATCGGCATCACTATTTTGTGATTTATTATCATCTTGTAATTTCTTACTTGACTGACTATCTCCTGAATTACTCATTTGATTGTCATTACTTGAACTACTATTTTGTGATTGATTACTATTTTGATTATCATCTTGGGAATCTTCATTTGAACTACTGCTTGAATTACTCATTTGATTATTATCATTTGAATCATTACTTGTACTACTACTTTGTGATTGGTTACCATCTTGAGACTCAC
>JAEETF010000045.1 GCA_016290195.1 Bacilli bacterium
ATGGTTAAAAAAGAGGGACTAGCTTTACCTGTTCCAAATTATGATTTTGATTCTACTAAAGAATATGGTATAAGACCTGTTATACCACTAAGCTTTTTTCCAACAGATATTTTAAAAGGTCACAATGGATCGCTTTGTTATGGTTATTATCCAAATAGTATTCTAGATGAAGATGCACAAAGAGAAGTTAGTAATTCATTTTGGCATGAAACATATAACAATTATGGTACTATTAAAATACATGGTAATGACTATCATGTTATTGAGATTTTTGATAAAAGCAATAAATATAAAAAATATATTGATTTACTTGAGGTACCTAATAAAGTAAGTAGAAAAGGTTTTTGTTATGCTAAAATTGGTACGAATAAATTTATGTGGGCAGAACTAGAACCTATAAAATGGTTTATTTATGAAGATTTTGGTATTGCAGTTACCCAAGAATCTTTAATGGCAGGTATTAAATTTAATGATACATTTGATTATGATAGTTTTGAAGATACTAATCTTTATAAATGGTTAAATACAGAATTTATAAATACATTAATGAAATTTGAAGATAAAAAACTTATTATTCCTGAAAAGCAAAAAGAAGAAATTAATGTAGAAGAAATGACTAAAGGAGAGTATAGTATGTTTTCATTTGATAATTTAGTAAATAAAGAAAATAATAGAAAAAAAGAATTAGGCATTGATTTAGATAGTATAAATGAATTTAAAAAGAAAATAAAAAATGTATCTGAAGAAGAAGCAGAAAATTTAGGTAAAGAATTATTTAATAGAGTATTTAAGAATAGTTATAAAGATGATAATTATGATGATGTTCTTAAATTAATTATGGATGGAGCAAATGTTAATTTTAGAAATGATAATGATAAAGCTAATTTTCCTCTTATTATGTGTGCTAGAAAAAATTATTTAAAAACCTTTATTGCTTTAATTAAAGCAGGAGCAGATATTAATATGACAAATAGTTATGGTACAACTTCTGTAATGGCTGCAGCAAGACATGGTAATAAAGAAATTCTTGAAATGCTTATATTAATGGGTGCAGATATAAACGCTAAATGTGCTGATGGTGATACAGCACTATCTAGTGCGATTTTGCATAATCAAAAAGAATGCTTTGATATGCTTGTAGATGCTGGAGCAAATTTAAATAGTACTAATTTAAAAGGACAAACTATTTTTGATTATGAAAAAGGTATGGATGTAGCAAGTAGTATAAATTCTAGTAATGTATCAGTATCTAAACAAGAACAAGAAATGAGTTTTGATGATTTACTTAGTGAAGCCATAAATACATTACAAAATATTACCGATAATAAATCTATACAAAAAGTAAAAAAATAATTCTAAATTATTTATTAGTAAGAAGGTGAACAATGGATAATGGTATTAGAATACTGACAGAAGATGAATTTAAAAAGATGTCTGTAAGTATTGAAAGAAGAGTTCAAATGTCAGATGTTGCTTATTATTTTAGTAATAAAAATACGAGAATGTCTTATGAACCATACTTGTTAGAAACGGGTAGTGTTCCTAAAATTGTTAAAAATGATGGTTTAATTCATGAATTTAAGGCTATTAAAATGGGACAAAAATTTGATGTTAATTTACAAGGTAGAGTAGTAGCTGTAACTAATTATAATCTTAATTTGTTAAAACAAATGGGTATAAGACCAGTTATTCCATTAAGTATGATTCCTGAAAGTATTGCTAATAATACTACAAGCTATTTTTCATATGGTTATTATCCAGTTAATATTCCCAAACAAGCAGACCAAGATTTGATTACTGTTATGTTTCTTTCATCATCATGTAGTAGTTTGTATAGTATAAAACTTGATGGTAAGAGTTATCATGCAATTGAAATTCATACTCCTGAACATGGAATACAAAAATTTATTAATTTAAAAGAACATACTCATAAATTTACTAAAAATAATTTGGAACATGTTGAATATATGTGGGCTGAATTAAAACGTATAGAATGGGCGATAGATAGAGATTTAGGTCTTGCAATTGCAAATTTTATTCCTATGACTAATATTGATTTTAATAATACATTTTATTATAAAAGTTTTAAAGCTACTAATCTTTATAAATGGTTAAATGGTGAATTTTTGAATACTATAATGGTAAATGAAGATGAAAAACTAATAATTCCTAAAAAACAAAAGAAACAAAAAGTAAATATTATAGATTTTAAAAATACAGAAGCATATAAGAAAATCATAGATAGTGTTACCTTTTTATCTTTTGAAGAATGTTATGATGAAAATAAGAAATTAGATATATTTAAATATATTAATCCTAGTGCATTAGCAACTGATTTTGCTCTTGTAACAGGTGCATATAAAAGTTTTAATGTATCCATTAGTGATGATAAATATTTTAGTAAAACTTTTAGTTTTGATAATGTTCGTTTTATAGGTTATTATAATTGGCTTGCTACACATATTAATAGTCGTGAAGAATGTATTAGACCAGTCATTCCATATTCTTTAATATATAAATATTTAGATAAAAATAAAATTAGACAAAAAAATGGTTATGTTGAATTTGAATTTGGTTTTTATCCGCAAAAAGTAGTTAGTTTTGATGTGCAAAATGAATTAGAACATGAACTTAATAAGCGTATGATGGGTAATAAAGGTTTAAAAGAGACAAATTCTACTTATACTATTGATCAAACACGTATAGATGATGGAAAAACCAAATTTGCACCACAAAAATTAAGAGAGTTTATTTATAAGGGTAAAAAGTATGTATATTTAATTGTTAATATAAGTAATAAATTTGGCACTATACTTTCAAATGGCAAAGTTTTGTATAATGGTGATGATGTATGGATAGAAGTTCTTCCTATAACTTGGGTAGCTTCTTTAAATGATAATATTGCTATGTCAAAAAATTTATTACTTGCAGGTATTCAGTTTAACAATAAAGAAACCATTTTATTTGAAAATTCCGATGTTTTGAAATTTGTTAAAAATTATTTTTTACCTGATATTTTTCATGATGTAAAAGTAAAAAGTAATTTAGATGTAGTAGAGGATATTAGCGAAGATAAAAATACAAATAATAATATATTTGATATTGATTTAAGTAATTTTTCATTTGCTGATATTGATACACAAAAAAATAATAGAAAAAAAGAATTAGGTATTGATAATGAAAGTATAGAAGAATTTAAAAAGAAAATAAAAAATGTAACTGAGGAAGATGCAGAAAACTTAGGTAAAGAATTGTTTAATAGATTATTTAATGGAAATTATAATGATGATAATTATGATGATGTTCTAAAACTAATTATAGATGGAGCAAATGTAAATTATAGAAGTGCTGAAAATAAACTATGGTTTCCATTATTCATATGTGCTAAACAAAATTATTTAAAAACGTTTATTATTCTTATTCAAGCTGGTGCAAATATTAACATAGTAACGGATTATGGAATGTCTAGTGCTATGGTTGCTGCGTCTTGTGGTAATAAAGAAATACTTGAAATACTTATTTCGATGGGTGCTGATATTAATATAAAAGATTCTTATGGATATACGGCTTTATCATTTGCAACTTTTTCAAATGAAATGGAATGTGCTAGAATGCTTGCAGATGCTGGAGCTAATTTAAATAGTACTAATTTAAAAGGACAAACTATATTTGATTATGAAAGTGGTATTGATGTAGCAAGTAGTTTAAATTCTGATAATGCATCAGTATCTAAACAAGAAATTAGCTTTGATGATTTGCTTAGTGAAGCAACAAACATACTTCAAGAATTAAATGATGATAGTAATAAGAAATTAGTTAAAGGTTTTGGAAAAAATTAGTAGGTGATAAAATTAAAAAGCAGATGCGAATTTTAACTTCTACAAAACGATGAGGTGATAATTATGAGTAAA
>JAEETF010000046.1 GCA_016290195.1 Bacilli bacterium
AAGAGTGAAGAAACAATAAAAAATGTTGATGCTGTGTTATGTGTTAATTATGAAAAGCATGGTATTGAAAATTATATAGGTGGAGCAACATTTATAGAAATATATGAAGCATTTAAAAATAACAAAAAAATCTTTTTATTTCATGATATTCCAAAAGGGATGCTTTATGATGAAATTGCAGGTTTTGATCCAATAGTTTTAAATGAAGATTTAAGTATTGTTGATAATTATAGATAAGGAGTTGATCCAAATGAACGAAAATAAAACTAATATAAACTGGTTGATGTTTATTTAGTCTAACTATTTAAGAAACTCCTATAAAATAAAGAAAAGCTAATATTTAGTAATTACACTTTTTAATAAATAATTACTAAGAAGTATTAAAAATAACCAAAATAGTAATTAAAATAACTAAGTATTTAATACTTGGTGTTTACAGTCTAAGATTTAAAATGAGGTGATTTATATTAAAAATATTATGTTCCTTGGAATTTCAAGAGCACGTAAATCTACATTTTCTAATATACTACACGAAAAATATTCTTATAATATTATTCATGCTGATATGATAAAAGCATCGTATCAAAAACATATAGATAATAAAACCAGTTTAGAACTAAAGAATAATATTGATTATAGATTATTCATAAAAGATATTTTTTACCATGAAGTCAAATATAATAAAACAAATTGTGTAATTGATACTGTAGATATTTTTCCAGAAGATATAACTGATAGTGATAAGGAAAACTATCTTATATATTTCTTTGGATATTTAAATATCGAATGGGAAGAGTTAATTGATATTTGGAAAAAAACAGATCTTGAATTTACAAAAAAGTTTGCTGAAGAAGAATTGATAGCAAAAGCTAAAAGAGGTATAGAAAATAGTAAAATAATAAAAGACAAGTGTGAAAAGTATGGATTAGTATTTATTGATACAGCATATAATCGTGATGAAATATTTAAAAAATTATTAAGTAATATTGATAAAAATTAGTCTTTAATATTCAAGTAATAAAAGTAGGAGAAATTCTACTTTTTATGTTATAATTATTTATAGATTTAAAGGAGTAGATCCAAATGAATGAAAATAAAACTAATATCAATTGGTTGATAACAATTTAGTCAAGACCACTCCTAAATCCTTACAAAATAATGAAAAATTGAAAAATAGATCTTGCGTGTTTTATATAAAAATATGCTAAAATATATGAAATTTTACTAAAAACAACCAATTATAATGAAAAAAACTTAGGAATTGACAAGGTGAGAACAGTTAGTTAAGACCGCAATAAAAAGAGGTGATATAATGAAAAAAAGTAAAGTAAAATTAACTCCAGTATTTCAAACAAAAGAGCAAGAAGAATTATTTGCAAGATGTGCTCAAGAAAGTATGCATAAAACAATGACTGGTGAAATTTCATATTTATCTATTGATGAATCTATGAATAATGGTAAGGTTATTCTTTCACCAGTATTTCAAACGAAGGAACAGGAAGAATTATTTGCAAGATGTGCTCAAGAAACTATGTTTAGATATATGAATGAGGAAAATGCAAAAAAGAAAATTTTAAAAAAATAAAGGAGTTGATCTAAATGAATGAAAATAAAACTAATATAAATTGGTTGAGCATGATTTAACTAACCCCTTTAAGAAATCCTTTATTTACAAGTTTTTTAGAAAATTAACATCTTGCATGTTTTATGTAAAAATATGCTAAAATAGGTAAAATTAGTTAAAAATGTGTATTTTTAATTAAAAATAAGTTAGGAATTGATAAGGTGATTACACCTTTTAACCCTTATGTAAAATATAAAGGAGGATTAATAAATGAGAATAGCTTTTTTAGGAGCATGTGGTACAGGAAAAACAACCCTTGTAGAATCATTGTATAAAGAATTGAATTTAAAACCAGTTTATAATAATGCAAGAAATGTAATGTCTGGTTTAGGAATAACAGATTTAACTGATGTAGAAGATACAAAAAGAGCTTTGTTATGTGAATCTATACTTATAACGCGATTAACAAAACAATTAGAACTATTTGATGAAGGTTTTATATCAGATAGAAGTATAATAGATGAACTCATGTATTGGGAACTTGATAATGAAAAGAATTTTCCATCTTTAACTTCAACACTAAAAGATTTCGTATATACATTTTTAAATAAGAATAAGTATGATTTACTTATATGTGTTCCTGTTGAATTTGATTTATCAGAAACCGAAAAAAATGCTGATAAACTAAGGTGGGTTGATGAACACAGATATTTAGAAGATAAATTTGTTAAAGGTTTTTACGAAAAAGAAAAAGAAGAATTAAAATGTTGTAAAAAAGTAATTATGATTACTGGTTCTATAGAAGAAAGAAAAAAACAAATTAATAAAGCATTACTGGAATTAAATTTTTAATATCAAATGCCATATGACCGGGTAATGTAGAGTTGTAAATTGATTACGTCACATTTAACCCCTAGTAATTTATATAAATTTAGACAGATTAGTACAAAATCTGCCTTTTTTATGCTATAATTTTAATGATTTTAAAAATGAGTTGATCCAAATGAATGAAAATAAAACTAATATAAATTGGTTGATATTGATTTAGTCTAGCCATTCATGAAACTCCT
>JAEETF010000047.1 GCA_016290195.1 Bacilli bacterium
ATCTTGTTTTTCAATAATGTTACCATCATATAAAATATTAATAGTGCCAACTAAGTTATCTTTTGAACTATTAATATTTATTTTTTGAAGATTATCTACTTGAATGGCAACTTTATTTTCATCATAATCGCTATTAATATTTATATATATATCTTTATTTATTGTAAATTTACATTCTTTATTATAAGGACATTTTGTAGTTAAAATAACATCTCCAGCACTTAATATTTTTACTGTTTGATTATTATTAAAAAAGTATTTATATATTTCAGTTGTATCTTTTAAATGGTAAGCATCTTCCCTACTTGTTGAGGCACCACAAACTACTAATAAATAATTGGTATTATTTTTTTCATCATATGCAAGTGATTCTAAACATTTGCCTGCATCATCAGTATATCCAGGTTTAGCCCCTAATATATAACTAGTATCATAATCATAATAATATCCAGTATTTCTAAAACAATTAGTGAATGATTTATAACCATCACTTAAAGTATAATAATCTGAAGTAAATACTTCATAAAAAGTACTATTTTCTTTTGCATATTTAAGTAATTTAGCCATATCAACTACTGTTGAATAGTTTTCACTATTATCTAAACCAGTTGGGTTTGCAAAATGAGAGTTTTCCATATTTAATTCCTTAGCCTTTTGATTCATTAATTCTACAAATTCTGAAATAGAACCACTTATGTTATTGGCTAATGCTTGTGCACCATCTGCACCACTTGGTAAAAATGTTGCATATAATAAATCACGATAAGTTAATTCTTCCCCTACATATAAACCTGCAAGTGATGCATTTTCCTCATATAGAGTTTCAAAATCATTATCAGTAATTATTACTTTTTCTTCTAAATTATCAATATTTTCAATTGCTACAATCATAGTCATTATTTTAGTAAGACTAGCTACACTGATTATTTCATCTTTATTTTTTTCAAAAATAATTTTATCAGTATCTAAATTATAAAGAACAGCATTTTTACTATTTATTTCTAAAGCATTTACTTTAATAACTATACTAAATAAAAATAGAAAGAATATTATTTTTTTTATCATTTTGCCTCCATATTAAAAGTGTATGTTAAAATATTGAAGATATGAAAAAAGTATTAATTTTTTAATACTTTTTTTAATACAAAATTATAAATAATAATTAAAAATATACTTATTAATATACCAGCAATTATATCACTAAAATAGTGAGCCCCAAGTATTATTCTGGAAATACAAACTGAAATAATTACAAGACTAAACAAAGTAATTAAAATAATCTTATTCTTTTTCATTAATTTACTATTATAAATGATATAAATTAGGTAACCATAAAGTGAAGTAATACCCATTGCATGTCCTGATGGGAATGAATAAAAATCTTCATCAACTAATATGTATTCTGGTCTCTCTCTAGAAATGATTGCTTTTAAAACAAGATTTAAAACAGCGTTTAATATAACAATTATAATTATACTTATTGCTTCTTTTTTTTGCTTTTTTAAATATAATATAATAGTACTAATACCAGTAACAATTGGAATAGCTATAGCACTACCTAAAAATGTAATATATTTCATTATTTCAATAATATCATCATGATATACTAGGTCATGTATTTTACTATCAATAAAGGCTGTATTTTCAGTTAATACTAAGATTAAATCAATAATAAATATTAATATAAGAAATAATAAAATTAACTTTTTTTTCATAGTCTTATTCCTCCAATTACATCAATATTGCTATCATAATTTTATCAAAAACAGGAAAAAAAAGGAAGATTCTTCCTTTAATTTTCTGCTTCTTCAAGCATATTTGTAATAAATATACCATAACCTTTAGTTGGATTATTTACAACTACATGAGTGATAGCTCCTATGATATATTCTCCTTGAATAATAGGGCTTCCACTCATACCTTGAACAATACCGCCTGTTTTATTTAATAAGTTTTTATCAGTTATTTCAAATATAAGATTTTTGGTCTTATCATGAGTATTTATTTTTATTATATTAATATCAAATTTTTCTATCTGATTATCATCAAGTACTGTTAATATTTGAGCTTTACCTTTTTTTATATCCTTTATGCTAGCAACTTTATATAAATTTTCTTTATTTATAATACTATTATATATTCCAAAGATTCCTTTATTAGTGTTTTCTTTTATATTTCCTTCAATTTGATCATTATAGAAAATAGCTTGCTTTTCTCCTGGAATACCATTTTCACTAGGAATTATTCCAGTTACTTT
Organism: Bacilli bacterium; assembly: GCA_016290195.1. Classification (GTDB taxonomy): domain Bacteria; phylum Bacillota_I; class Bacilli_A; order RF39; family UBA660; genus UMGS1045. The sequence goes on from JAEETF010000047.1 coordinate 2,258, forward strand.
AGAAGCAAATATGGTACCATCTTTAATATTTACTATTTGTTTAGTACTTTTTTCAATTATTTCATGCCCTAATGCTCCATATAATTTAGTATTTGGATCAATAAATGTTAATGTTCCAATACCAGCAACACTATCTTTTACATATAATCCTGTTTTATTATCTGATAATTTTATTTTTCCTTCTTTAATAGTATCTCCTCTTAAATAAGTAATTTTAATATTATTTTTATCTTGACTATTTTCGATTTGCGCTATCATTTCATCAATATTATTTATTTTATTATCATTAATACTGGTAATTATATCTCCAATTTGTAATTCATTTTTATTTTGTTCGTCATAAAATCCAACTACTATTACACCATTATATTTAACTTCAATACCAATATTTTTACCACTGGCAATAATATAATCGGAATAAGCTAGAACAAATGATGGCATAATAGTAATAGTTATTAAAAGTGTTAAAGAAGCTTTTTTTAAGTATTTAAAAATCATATTAGCTCCTTCCATATGTAGCTACATTATTATTATGTGATTTAATTATAATTTTATATAAAAAAATAATACCAATTAGGTATTATTTGGCATCTTCATCTAGTTCAAATGCTTTAATCTCACCAGATTCAGTAACAATTTTATTAACATTTTCTTTTACTTCATTTAATTCTTTATCACATTCTTTAATTAAATCCATTGCTTTTTTATATAAGTCAAAAGATTCATCTAAAGCTGCTTCTCCATTTTCAAGTTTTTCAACTATTTCTTCTATTTTTTTAATTTTATCTTCAAATTTCATTTGTCCTCCTTAATACTATCTACAATTGTTTCAATAGTACCGTTTACTAGTTTAATATTTAATTTATCATTCTTTTTTATATCTTTGATGCTTTTTACTACTTTATTATCTTTATAAGTAACACTATATCCCCTATTTAATACTCCTAGTGGATTTAAAAGCTCTAATTTTGAAATATTATTTGAAAGACTCAAATCAAATTTTTCAAATATTTTCATCGGATTAACAATTAAATTATTTGTTTTATATTTGTCTAATTGAGTATTAATTTTTTCCAATTTATAGTTTATTTCTTTATTTATTTTTTCAGATAAGATATCTAATTTTTCAAATTTAGCATCATATATTAATAAAGGATTTTTAATAACATAACTATTTTTAATACTATCTAAATATAAATTAAAATAATTAATTTTTTTATTAATATTTTCATTTATTCTTATTTGATATTGTTTAAATTTGTTAAATAAATCAATAATATTTGGAACTGCAAGTTCAGCTGCTGCCGTTGGAGTTGCAGCACGCATATCAGCCACAAAGTCAGCAATTGTAAAATCTATTTCATGACCTACAGCACTAATAACTGGAATTTTTGATTTAAAAATTGCTCTTGCAACTATTTCTTCATTAAATGGCCATAAGTCTTCAATAGATCCACCACCACGGCCAACTATTAATACATCTAAATCATATTCTTGAGCTTTTTCAATATTACTTACTATGCTTTCTTTAGCATTTTCACCTTGCACTAAACTAGGGAAAAGAATAGTTTCACATATTGGATATCTTCTTTTAATTGTAGTTAAAATGTCTCTAATAGCAGCACCAGTTGATGCTGTAATTATTCCAATTCGACTAGGAAATTTTGGAATTTCTTTTTTATATTTTGAATCAAATAATCCTTCTTTAGATAATTTTTCTTTTAATTTTTCAAAAGCTAAATATAAATTACCAATACCGTCTTCAAGCATTTCATCAATATATATTTGATAATTCCCAGTTGCTTCATAAATACTAATTCTTCCTCTTACTAGTACTTTTGATCCTTCAACTGGTTTAAACAATAATTTTTTAGCATTTGCACTAAACATTATGGCATTAATTTTACTAGTTTCATCTTTTAATGAAAAATATAAATGACCTGTTGTATGTATTTTAAAATTAGATATTTCTCCCTTTAAAAAAACAGTTTGTAAGTTTTTATCATTATCAAACTGATGTTTTAAATATCTAGTTAAAGCCCCTATTGTTAAATATTTATTGTCCATTTTTTTCTTCTAATTTATGATATAGTTTATCAAGAGAAGCATTAATCATTTTTCTTACTTCATCATCACTATATTTTTTAGCAAGTTCAATGGCTTCATTAATACATACAATTTTAGGAGTATCTGTATATAAGAATTCATAAATAGCAATTTTTAGAATAGCTTGATCAGTAAATCCTAAACGATCAATAGTCCAACCATTAAGATATGTATTAGCTTGTTTAACTATTTCATCTTCATTAGTTATAACTCCATACACAATATCTTTAACAAATTCACTATCTATTTCAACATTTTCTTTAATTATATCATCTACATTATAATTAATATGACGCATCTTATATATAGATATTTGATATAAAATATTCATTATATTAATTCTTAATTCACTTCTTGATTTTTGATTCATTTTATCACCCATATTAACATTTTATCATATATTCATTTATTATGAAAATAATTTTGCAAATCTTTTAACATTTTCTTTATATGATTCACCAAATTTATTATTTGCCATAAATCCACTACCAGCACTAAAATATTCACTAGTTCTACATTCTTCTAAAACACTATTGTTTTTCATAAAATATAGCCCACATTTTTCTATATTAGATATATCAATTTTTTTAATGCTATTATTGTGTTCAAAAGCACCAAAATCAATTGTTTCTAAGTTTGGCATATATACATCTATTAATGAATTATTATGTCCAAAAAAGCTACATTTAATGCTTTTAACATTGGGTAAATATAATTCTTTTAATGAGTTGTTGTTATTACAACAAAATTCCCCAATATTTATAACTCTTGGTAGTGCTAAAATCTCTAAAGAATTATTATATTCTAAAAATAAATCACCTATTGTTTTAACCCTTGGAAGATATAATTCTTTTAAATCTCTATTTGCATTTAAGAATAAATCGCCTATTTCAATTACTCTAGGTAAATTAGCATTTTCTAAAATATTATTTGAGCTTAAAAAACAATTTCCTATTATAGTAACAAATGGCAAATTTATTTTTTTCAAATTTCTATTCATTGCTAAAAAAGTATCACCTATTTTTCTAACATTAGGTATTTCAATTTCTTCTAGTGTTTCGTTACATAACAAGAATAAATCATTTATTTCAGTAATGCTTTCATTTTTATAACCAATTATATTATTAAATTTATCAATTTTAATAATTATGCTATTACCATCACTTTGGCTTATAATTATTTGTTTACCATATTCTTTTTTTAAAACATCTATTCTTTTGATGTCAGTAATAGTGTCAAGAAAACCATCTATATTTTCAGAATCATATTTTTCTATTGTATGATTTTTTAAATTGATAATAAAATAATCAATAAGTAAAAATTCTCTTTTATCTTTATATTTATCAATTATTTTTCCTTTATGAACAATTATATTATTATCGCAATAATATATATCATTATTTTCAATATTATAATGTATAAATTTTCCTTCACTAGTCATAATATAATTATGCTTTAATAATTCTAATTTAGTAGCATATGAATTAATATTTAAATTATAATGTTTTTGGAAACTATATGTTAAGCCTGGATTTATTCTTTCTAGATTATTACCATATGTAGAATCAGGATGTTCAACATGATGGTTATATCTATTTTTTATAGATAAAGTATTAACTTTTCCTCTCCAAAATTGAATACTCATAACACTGGTACCATATTTATCTTGTCTTTTTGGATCTTTAAAATCGTGACGATTGATACTATCAACATCTTTTCTAACAGCAAAGAAAACAAAGCGACTATCTAATCTACCACCGGTAAATGTACAAAGTTCTTCACCAGGAGCAAAATATTTTTTAAAACTTTGAATTTCTTCTTCAGTATTGCATTCGTAAAAATCATAGCCTACTTCATCAAATAATTCTTTAGGTGTTTTGTCAGTTTCAATGAGTGGTATTTCATCTAATTCGTTATAGATAGAATAGATATAGTCTTTAAAGTTTTCTTTTAAATTAAATTTTTCTAAATCAAAATATAAACTTTTAGTATATTCAAATTTGCTATTTAATATATTCCATAGTGTACCTTTTTTTTCAAGAATAGTAGGAAATGCTTCACGGCAAAAATGACTAAATTTTTCTCCAAAATGTTCTTTAATTAGTTTTAATTCTTCTTCCATAATGTCATCTCTTTTCAAGGTATATTATCATAAAAAACATATGTAGTCAAAGAAAAAAACAAGAAATCTTGCTTTTACTATATTTAATTAACAAAGGTTCCTATATCTTCACCCATAATTAATTTTTTAAGATTATCTTTTTTATTAATATTAAATACAATTATTGGTCTATTTTCTTCCATACATAAAGATGTTGCAGTAGAATCCATAACATTTAATTTTTTATTTAAAACTTCAATATATGTTGTTTCTTTTATCATTTTAGCATCTTTATACTTTTTAGGATCTTTATCATAAATTCCATCTACATTAGTAGCTTTTAATACAGCATCAGCATTTATTTCAGCAGCTCTTAAAGCAGATGCAGTATCAGTTGAGAAGAATGGACTTCCTGTGCCACAGCCAAATACTACTACTCTACCTTTATCTAAATGACGAATAGCTCTATCTTTGATGTAAAATTCAGCTACTTGTCGCATTTCAACTCCGGTTTGAACTCTTACATCAACACCTATTTGTTTAAAAGCATCACCTAGAGCTAAAGCGTTCATAGTAGTTCCAAGCATGCCTATATAATCTGATGTAGCTCTGTCCATGTATTTATTGCTTCTACCACGCCAGAAGTTTCCACCACCAACTACGATAGCTATTTCGGTACCTAGTTTAGTACATTCTTTAATCTCACCACATATTTCTAGTACTCTTTCAAAGTCAATTCCTTTTTCCATTTTTCCAGCAAGTGATTCACCACTAAGTTTAAGTAAAATACGTTTATATTTCATAATACCTCCAAATCTTTATATTATAATATCATAATAAAAACATAAATAAAATACTATTTATGCTTTTTTAATATGATTAATATCATAGTAATAATTGTAATTCCAATTATTACAAATAATAATTTAGTTTGAAGTAAAAATTGAAAGATTGAAAAATGATATTCATCATTAAGTATAATATCAATATTTTTTACAAGTTCTTGATCATAATATACTGATACTGTACCTAATTTATCACCACTTTTATAATGATTATCTATTACTTTAGTACCATTATATTCTAGTCTTATTAAATTTTTATCATAGTCATTTTTTAAAAAATAAGTTATGTCTTCTGTTGCGTTAAAACTAATTTCTTTTTCTTTACTATATTTAGCATCTAAAGTTACTAATAAATCACCATTAGATATTAATGTTTGATATTTATAGTTTTCAAAAAAATAATTATAAATATTATATGCATCTTTTATATGGAATGCATCACTAGTATCAGTATTAGCACCACAAGTAACAAGCATATAATTAATACCATTTTCATTATCGACAGCAATGCTAGCTAAACACTTACCGGCATCATCTGTATATCCAGTTTTAGCACCAAATACAAATGACATATCATAGTTATATTTATAAGCAGTATACCAAAATGTACTTACTAAAGTTAAATAACTATCACTTGTTACATACGTTTTACTAGAAAATATTTCTTTAAATTTTTCATTATTAATTGCATAATTAAGTATTGTAGCAACATCTTGTGCACTTGAATAATGATTCTTATTATCTAAACCCGTTACATTAGCAAAATGACTATGTTCAAGATTTAATTCTTTGGCTTTTTTATTCATTGCATCTATAAAATCATCAACACTACCAAAAATGTTATTAGCAAGACATTGTGCTGCTTCTGCTCCACTAGGAAGAAAGATACCATATAATAAATCATTATATGTAAGATGTTCTCCAACAAAGAAGCCAGCTAAAGAAGCATCTTCTTCATATAGAGTAGCAAAATCTTTACTAGTAATAGTTACTGGTTTAGTATAATCTTCAATATAATCTAGAGCTGTTATAACAGTCATTATTTTGGTAAGACTGGCAATACTAATTTCCTTGTCTTTATTTTTTTCTAAAATTATTTTATTATCATTTAAGTTATACATAATTATGCTAGTACTACTAATTTCATCATTTATATTATTAATAATATCACTACTACTTTCTAGAGCATAACTATTTAAAATAAATATATTAAATAATAACAAAATAAGTAAAAACTTCTTCATATTATTCCCTTTCAATAATTGCTTTATAAGCTTCTTCAAGTTTGTGATTATAATATTCTTTTTTTATTATTTTTAAATTATTTGTATATTCTTCTAATGCTTCTATTACAATAACACATGTGTTTTTATATTTTAATTCAGAATAGTATTTTTTATAATAATCGGTACTTAGACGTCCTGTTTTAGAACTAAAAATAAATCCAGAAAGTGTTTCAGCCATATATTCACTTGAAGTACCATCATTTCCTTCTCCAGCTTGTTCATCTATTTTATCAAGTACAAAATAATCTGTTATTTCTCCTACTATTTCGGCACAAACATTAGAATTATAATTATATTCATCTGATAGATATGGTTTACCATTATAAATACTTTGTCCTGCTGAATGAAGGGCTACATATGATTTTAAATATGGTAACCATTTGTTTTGCCAGTACATAATAGCTCTTGTTTCTGGTTCTGATCCAAGTGTTTCACCTGGATAGTATGATTCAGTTTCATAGCTTTTTGTTAAACTAACACTTTCATCAAGCTCATATTTTTTATAATATAAACCACTGGTTTGTGATGGAAAATTACGATTAATATCTACCCCATTAGCATTACACTTTAAATAATCTAATTGCTCAGAAGTTGCTTTAGCAAGAAATAAATCTTTATTATTTGCTGCATTTCCACCAAATATAGTAATTTCATAACCATCAGGATTAGCAACCGGAAGTACAACAATTTTATATTTATTCAAAAATTCTTTTACCTCTTTATCATTAGCTTCATAACCATTTACTAAATCAATCATAAATTTAGTTATAAAAAGAGGACTAGCTATTTCAGAAGCGTGAATACCTGCTTCGAACATAGTTACAGTATCTCCATTACCAATTTCAATTGAATAAATGTTTCTTCCATCAACACTTTTACCAATAATTTCTAAATTTACGATTGAAGATTTTGCTAAATTATTATATATTTCTTCAAGTTCATAATAATGATAGTGTTTTTCAAAATCATAATTAAGCTCATTATATTCGCCAGAAACATCTATATAGTTATCTATTTTTTCAATAGTATTTTTATAATCATTAGTATCCATACCATTTACAAAATATTTTTTAACAGTATCTTTATTTTGTTCTTCAGAATCGGTTACTATTGCTTTATATTTAGAAATCAATGGTATTTCTTCCTTTACTTCTTCTTCTTTAATTTCTTTATTCTTTAGAATATTTACAATTTTAACAATACCTAAGATAAGAAGTAAATTAAATATTATTAAGAATAGTAATCTGGAATATTTAATTTTCTTTTTTCTTTTATGCATTAATTTCCCCATTTCCATCTTTTAGCATAATAATTGGCCAAATAGTTAAATATAGTATTTGAACTATAAATACAATCCAACCAATAACAGGAACAATTAAATATAAACACCATATATAGGGTGATAAATATATTTCTTTACCAGGTGTTTTTAATTTAGCATTTGTTAAACAAAGTATTTGAAGATAAAAAATCATAACCATAATTATACCTGGAACAATACCAAGTACAAAACCTAGTATCCAATTCTTTTTCTTTGCATACCAAGCATTTTTATCGTATAAATCTAAAAGTGCACCTAGTACAAAATTATGACTTCCACTAGAAAATATAAGTAATAAAAGCCATATCCACCAATTTTCTTTTTTTAATAAATTCATAATTCCTCCTTATTCTTTTATATCTTCAACAATATTTTTAAGTTTATATAATATATTTAAAGCATCTATTGGACTTGTTTCAAGTATATTTATTTTTTTAAGTTCATTAATAATTTCATCATCATTTTGTTTATTCATCAAATCATCAAGAGGTAATGCTTCTTGTACTTTAATATCACGTACTTTTTCTTTGTTTTCATATATTTTAAGTATTTCATCAGCTCTTTTAATTAAATCGTTTGGAAGTCCTGCAAGGGATGCAACATGAATACCATAGCTTTTGTCTACACTACCTTCTTCAATTTTGTGTAAGAAAGTAATTTTACCATTTTCTTCTTTAGCACTTACATGGATATTTTTAAGATTTTTTAAATTTTGATCAAGATCAGTTAATTCATGATAGTGAGTTGAAAAACAAGTTTTAGCTTTAATTTTATTATGAATAAATTCAATAATAGATTGTGCAAGAGCCATTCCATCAAATGTAGCAGTACCACGTCCTAGTTCATCAAATAATAATAAACTATTTTCTGTTGCACCATTTATAGCATTATTAGCTTCATTCATTTCAACCATGAATGTTGATTCACCGCTTACCAAATCATCACTAGCACCTATTCTCGTAAAGATAGCGTCAAAAATAGGAAGTTTAGCTTCATCAGCAGGCACAAATGAACCAATTTGAGCCATTATAACAGTAATTGCAAGTTGACGCATATAAGTTGATTTACCAGCCATATTTGGACCTGTAATAAGCAAAATATTAGTGTTTTTATCCATAATAATATCATTAGGAACATACTCATCTTTTATAACTTTTTCAATAACTGGATGACGATTATTTTTAATATTTATTTCTCTTTCTGTAATGATATTTGGTCTTACGTAATTATTTTCTTCAGCAATTGTAGCAAATGATTGTAAAACATCTATTTCACTAATTGTTTTAGCTAGTTCTTGAAGTTTTGGTATGTAAGTTTTAACCTTATCACGAATTTCAACAAATAAGTTATATTCAAGTTCAATTATTTTTTCTTCAGCATTTAGGATTAATGCTTCTTTTTCTTTTAGTATTGGACTTATATATCTTTCATAATTTGCAAGTGTTTGTCTTCTTTCATAACCATATTCATCTTTAATTAAATTAAGATTTCCTTTTGATATTTCAATATAATATCCAAATACACGATTATACCCTACTCTTAAATTTTTAATACCAGTTCTTTCTTTTTCTTCAGCTTCAAAATTAGCTACAAAATCTTTACCACCTTTACGCAATGATTTTAATTCATCAAGCTCACTATTATAACCATCTTTAATTAAATATCCTTCTTTTATTGTTACAGGTGGTTCTTCATATAAACTATCATTTAATAATTTATATAATTCATTAAATGTATCTATTGATTTATAAAATTTAATTTTTTCTAACTTTTCTTTTATTTCAGGTAAAACAGCTAATGAATTTTTTAATTGTAATAAATCTCTTCCATTAGCATTTCCAAAAGCGATACGACCACTTAAACGTTCTAAATCATATACTTCCATAAGCAATTTTTGTAAATCACTTTTAATTATAAATTCTTTTAGGAATGTTTCTACAATATCATATCTTTTATTTAAAGTATTAACATCTAATATAGGATTTTCAATATATTGCTTTAAAAGTCTAGAACCCATGGCTGTTTTAGTCTTATCAAGAAGCCAAATTAAAGAATAATTTCGTTGTTTTAAACGAAGTGTTTCAGTTAATTCAAGATTTCGTTTTGTATGAATATCCATTTTTAAATAATTTTTATTTTCTTTGATTATTGCTTTTTGAAAATGAGATAACTCTCTTTTTTGAGTTTTAATAATATATGATAATAATACTTTTATTACTTCGATATATCTTATATCACTAATATCTTCAAATATATAATCATATTTTAAATCATCTAAAATTTCATCATTAATTGAAATAGTTATTTTAAATTGTTTAGCAAGTAAAGAAGTAAGTGAAATATTAGTTTTACTAGTTGTTACTATTTCTTTTATTCCAATACTTACTATTTCTGATACTGCTTTTGTCATATTATGTTCAAGTAGTTTTACATATATTTCACCAGTTGAAATA
>JAEETF010000048.1 GCA_016290195.1 Bacilli bacterium
GAAGCCAAAACCATTTCATTGACTTGTTCTACTGTTAGAGTAGCACCATTTCCATCTCCATAAGCAGTACCAGTACCATCTTGTTTACTATTCCAGCCCGTAAATGTATAACCATTTCTAGATATTGGTGATAACGTTGCAGATTGACCATAAGTTAATAGTTCAGCAGTTGAATTTCCGCCACCATTCTTATCTAGTGTAATATACCTAGTCTTTAACGCAGCGTTAATTGTACCAAAATCATAATCCTTTGTACCAACTGTTGTACTACCTATTCTATAAATAGCATTTTCAGTATTTGGTGTACCATCCACTAATGTCCACTTACTACTACCATAATTATAACCTTTATTTAGTACAGCAAATGCATACACCACTTGACCTTTATTAAAATTTGTACCACTTGAACTACCACTAGTTGCAGTTGAACTAGTTGATAAATAAACTGATTTTACTCCAGTACCTGCTGCCACTTTTATTGAAGCGGTATTAACCTTAAGTTGTAGTGTAAAACTGCTAATTTTAATATCAGTATGCATATATCCTTTTGAAATACCAAAATATATTGGAGTAGTTGAACTACTACTACTAGGAACTGACTTATTAAGTAAACTTCTAGTTCCGCTGCCACCATAATTATATGAAAGACTATCTTCAGAGCGTCCAACAGCTATGTTAGCAGTATAATTTTCATCACCAGCATCTATAGCAAATGAATATATATCTGGTGCACCAGTTGATGCTGGAGTATATTTAATAACAAAAGGATCTCTGTTAGGATTAATTACAAAATATGTGTTAGTTACTTCCTTCAATTTTGTAGGCTCCCAAGAAAATTTACCATATTTTCCTGTAGAATTGTTATCGTATATATTTTGAAATGTTAACGTATCGGTAACAGTTGTTCCTGCTGCCTCTGTCTTTGGCGAATTTGCAAAAAACATTACAAATGTAAACACCATTACAATTATTGCTGTAATACCATAAAGCACATTTTTCTTAAATAATTTACTCATAAAAATTCCTCCCTTTTTTATTTTTATGTATAAATAAAATATTAAAATAATAGATCGAAATCATAATGTATTTATACAATAACATAAGAAGTGCAACAAAACTGCAACAAAACTGCAACAAAACAGCAACAAATATGTAAAAATATAACAAATATTAAAAAAAATGGGTTTTATACCCAATTTTATGATTATTTTAACAAATTATACTATTAAAATAGATATCTCCATTATTTATAACAAGCCTAATTACATTTTGGAATAGCTCATCCTTTACTATTTCATAGCTTCTAATAGATAAATTCATTTGATGATTTATCATATTTAAAATCTCATCTGGAATCTTTGAATTTTCAACATCTTTATGATCCTCTTGTTTAAATAAGAATTTCTTTATTATTGTCTTTAATCCTGTGTTCTTATGAGCTCCATCCTCAAGATTAATACCTAATTTCATTTGTTCAATTATATGCTAATTTTGAAGTCCTAATAGCTCTTAGAAAACACATCAATTGAATTATTTGGCTTAATAGAGCCGTTTTTATGCTCATGAAACTACTATTTTGCTCAGGTAAAAGAAAAAAGCAGGGTGAGAAGTCCTGCTTAATATCTTTTTCTTTGCAATTATAATAGTATTTATAGGTGAATGTTCTTTTGTTATTTTTACATTAGAGTTGTCTCCTTGTATCTCATAATTTCGCAAAAATACATTGTCCAAAATTACTAAAATAATTAAAAATTGGACATATTATAATTGAAATTTAAAACATGTCATCAATACAAACGACTTGATTGATCATATTGCTGTACATATTCTTTTTTTACAATATAGTTAATAGTATCTATTTATTATAAAAGTTATAAAGGATATGCAGATAATTAAGAAGAAAATTTAAACATATAAATTTTTACAATAATGAGAGGTTACAAGCAAATTTAAAAGGCATGACACCAAATAAATTTGGTAATCATGCCAATCCTAATTTATACCTTTAGTTATTTATTTATTTTTTACTTTGGTGTGTCCACTCGACAAACCATAGTCCATTAACCGACTTTTCTTATTATAAAGGTAAATCCTTCTTTTCAAATCTAATAGAACCAATTATATAGCCTGCTAATCCAACAATAACTAATATAATTAATTTATAAATCCAAGCATTACCACCATCTAAAATTGATACCACATCAAATAAAGAAATTAATGATACATAATTGAAATTATTTAAAGCAGAAATTCTAACAACTGAAGGAATTACTGGTGAACCAAATAAACCTAGCATTGTTGCAACTAAGAAAAACATAGAAATTCCACCACCTAATGCC
>JAEETF010000049.1 GCA_016290195.1 Bacilli bacterium
GATACAAAAGATGTTGAACCAATTATACGATTAATAGTATCAAATAATCCATGATAATCAAGAATTGAAAAAATATTACTTAAAAGTAAAAAACAAACAAATATAATAATACCTAAATATGTAATATTTCGATATTGATATAAATTTTCCTTAATATGATTTCTATATTTTCTAATTAATATATATATTGTATAAATTAAAATTATTATAATAGAAATAGGTATTACTTCAGAAAATGTTGATTTACCAAAGAAATTATTATCCGTTATAATTAATGTTTTATGAACATATAATAACTTTGTTTCTGAAGAATCATCATCCATCATCTCTAAAAAAACAATACCTTCTTTTTTACTTTTTACTGTAACTATATAGTTATTATCCACTATTTTTTCATCAATTATTTCTATCTCACCAGAAGAGTCTTCTTCAATTAATAATTGATAATTTTCAGCCTTAGGTATTCTAAAACTTATTTTATAAGTTCTTCCAAAAATTAAAATAATTACTGTTGAAATTATTAACAAAGTTAATGAAATAATTAATAATTTCTTTATTTCTTTTTTCATTATTCCCCTTCTTTCAATAATTATTTATTTTTCTTCATCATAGGTGATGAAGAATTAATATATTTTGTTCCTAATGCTTTTGGAAGTAATGACGAAACTTCATCTCTTTTATGATCAATAGTAATAATGCTTTCTGATAAATTAAAATAATTATATATAATTCTATCTTCTTGATCATCCCAAGTTAAGTCAATATTATATAAACCATCTTCAAGTTCAATTAAATTCCAAGCATGATTTTCTCTTGAATATCCAGTTACATAATACGTAGGTATACCAAGTTTCATCATTATTAATTGAAATGCTTTACTATATCCACTACAAACAGCTGTTTTATTAATAATTGCATCATAAACTGTTTGATTTTCTATTTTTCCATATGTAATTAATTCAGATAATTTATCATGTACATATAATTCTTTCTCATAATCTAATTCTATTTTTTTAGCTTCATTAACAATTTTATTAATTTCAATATCTAATTGTTTTATTTTTTTATCAATATTTTCATCAGTATCTATATATTTAAAATTAATTTCAAATACTTCTTCATTTTCATTTAATAAAACATTATAAGTATTATCTATCCAAAATATTTCTGGATGATCATATGATAAATAAGTATATATCTTAGTAATAATATCTTTTTTTAATAATTTAGTTAATTTAATAGATTTATTATACTTATTTATTTCAGTTAATAATTCATCATAAATCTCTTTTTCATCATTATTTAATAATTCATAATATGGATAAAATATTGATTTACTATAATTTTTATTTTTAGCTACTTTAATAACATCATTTTTATTAATTAATGTATTTGCATCTACAAATACATGATTACCAGTTATATTATATATAAACGAATCTATATTCTTAGAAAAACAATTTGGATCGACTATTAAAATAATTGATATTCCAACTACTAATAAACCTACTACCATTTCTATTATTCTAAGAACTATTTTCTTCATACAATCACCTATAAATATTATAATATATGTTATTATATTTATTCAATTATTATCTTTCTTTATATAAAACTATTTTATCAAAAAAAGTAGACACAACTTTTTGTGTCTACTTTTATTTTGCAAGTTTAATATACATATCTTCTTAAAAATTAATCTTAATAGTATCTGTTACAAATATATCATCCCAACTACTAGTTTCAAATACTCTAAACTTTAAATCAATTTCTTTTATTTCTTTTATATCATTTTCTTTTAAATCAGATTCAAAGAAAGTAATTGTATCATATATTTTTTTACCTGATAAAATACCTGAAGAGAAAGCAGGTTCTATCATAAATCCATCAATCGAAACATCTTCTGCTTGAACTATTATATTCTTAGAAGAATTATTTTCAATGTAAACATATATATCGCTTCCCCAATTACTATCAGTTTCATCTTTCTTTAAAACATATATTTTAACATCATTTTGATCAAGTATTAATTTACCATCAGTATTATATTTTTGAACATAATCGTTAGCATCAGTTGTTAATTTTATTCCTTCTTGTTTTAAAATAGTATCATAATTAGAATCAGATACTTCTATATCAAATTCAATATCTTTAATTGTTGTAATGTTAGCTAATTCTAAATCTTCTTTAAATATTGTAATGCTATCATTTACTTTCTTACCTTCACTTACATCAGCTGAAAATATATCATCAATCATAATACCATTTATTGAAAAATTTCTTGTTTGAATCGTAATCTTTTTATCTGTATTATTTTCAATTAACAACTTAATTTCAGGCCCTGCAAAACCATTATATTTAATTGATTTAGCAGTTACTTTAATTCCTTCTTTATCTAAAATTACTGTTTCACTCATATTAGCTTTTTCTGACTCTTTTGTATCTTTTTCTACTTCTTGTTTAGAATTATTTTCTTCTTTCTTTTCCTCTTTTTTATCACCACAACCAGTAATTATAAATAGTGCTACAAAAGCAGCTAAACTAAATAATATTTTCTTTTTCATAAAACACTCCTTATTCTTTATATTATTATACTATTATTATACTATTATTTTATTTCATTTGTAAATCTTTATAAGTATCTAATACTATCTTTTCTAACATTTCAATATTATCTACTAAGTACATTGGTTTAGCTCCATCATAAGGAATAGATTCTTTCATATTATATTTTTTATTATTTTCTACTTTTTTAACAAGTAATCTATTATCATATATTCCACCAAATAAAACTCCATTATAATAAAGCAAATATTCTCCCATCATTGATTTGCAAGTAATATTTTCTAATTTTAACTGTTCTAAAATAAAATCTTTATATTCTTTTGTAGTTGCCATAATATACCTCCTATATTTTATTATAAATTAAAAGACTATCAATTGATAGTCTTTTAATTATACTTTTTAAAGAAATCATTAAATATTTGTTCTTCGTCTTTTAATATTTCTTCTGTTAATTCACCATTATATTCTTTTTGTTTTTCAGATACTCCCTCAATTAATTCTTTTGCTTCACCATTTACAACAGCTACAAAATTAGGTAAGAATATTCTTTTTTCATTAACTTTAATTGTATTTCCTTCTTTATCTTTTAATGTATATTCACTTAATACATTATCAAGATATTCAAGTAACTTAGAGTATGACTCAGTCCCTTTTTGTTTTAATACTGGTTTATTATTTTCATTTAATTCATATACATCTCTTATTTTTTCTTCATGAAATCCATCCCAAAAACGTACATAATATATTTTATCTATTTTATTAGCTTTAGCTGATTTAATTGCTTGTTCAATAACACTTCTGCACCATGGACATTGTGAATCACCAAAATAAACTATAAAAGTTTCTTTATTCTCGATCATTTTTACTATTTCTGAATCAGTAGCAAATACAAATGGATTTTCATTATCAATATTTAATTCTCTATATTCAAAATAATCATTTTTCTTTTTATTAAATCCTTCATACTCCTCTTTAAATTTTAAAGAATCGCTTTTAGTTTCTTCTTTCTTTGTTTCCTCTTTCTTCTCAAAACAACCAGTTACAAATATAAAAATTAATGATAAACATAATAGTGATAATAATTTCTTTTTCATTCTATCTCTCCTTTCAAATTAATTTTATATTATTCTAAAAAAAAAGAACTATAATCTTAAAGTTGAATTAACTAAACTTATAGTTGAAATAAAAAAACTTGCATATGCAAGCTTTATTATTCATCATATTTATAGAAACCTTCTTTAACTGATTTACCTGATTTTCCACTTTCAATATATTCATTTAAAATTCTTAACATTCCATCATAATTATATGGAAGCATCATTTTTCTTAGAAGTGGATCAAATAAATTAGGTACTTTTTGATACTGTAAAACTATATTTCTAGCTGTTTCAAGTCCAACTGTATCAATAATTTGGAAAGGTCCTTTCGGAGCTCCTGTACCTAAAGTCCATGCTTTATCAATTGTTTCTGGATCAGATACACCATTAGCAAGTAAATCCATTGCTGAAAGTAAAAATGGTACTAACATTGAATTTAATAAATAACCACTTTTTTCTTTATTAGCAGCAAGAGGAATCATTCTAATTGAATTAGCAAACTCAATTATTTCATCAAAATATTTATCTTCAGTTTTTTCTTGTCTCATTACTTCAGCAATATTATTTTTCCATATAGTGTTTGCAAAATGTAATGATAGATATTTTTCAGGTCTACCAGTGTATTTAGCAAGTTTAGATGGAAGTAATGTTGATGAATTAGTAACAATAACAGTTTTTTCAGGAATAATACTTGATATTTGTTTATAAAAATCTGCTTTAATATCAAAGTTTTCTGTTATTGATTCAATTAATAAATCAGTATCTACCAATGCCTTTTCTTGTTCACATTCAATAGATATTAATTCCATAGCCTTTTTAGTTTTTTCTATACATTCATTATAATTGAAAGAATCAACATCTGATATACCACGAGCCCAAAATTCTTTTCCTGCTTTAGTATTCATATTATCAATTGTTTCAATATAAGTTTTGTATAGTTTTTCAAGTTTTTCTTTTACTGCATTAACTTCTTCTGGATTTGGAACTAAAATAGTTACATCATAGCCACAATATGCTGATTGAAAAGCTATTTGACTTCCTAATACTCCGCCACCAGCTACTACTATCTTTCTATAATTCATTTTAATCACCATCTAAATTATAACATAAAAAAAGCAGTTACAAACTAACTGCTTTTAATTATTACATTTTGTTTACAATTATCTTAATACTTTTTTATTCCATGACTTCTTACCACATTTTGGACATTTCATTTTTCTTGTTCTTCCTATATGTTGTGACCAAAGTACACTTTTATATGTTGGAACATATTTATGATTACAATTTGAACATTCATAGTATCCAGCTGTTTGTTCTATTTTAATTGCATTACCAACACCGAATGCAAATATAATAATTCCAATTACAATAAGTACAATTCTCATCCATAATTCCATATCTATATATGCTGCAACAAATATTAATGCTATAAATGATATAGTAGAAATAAATCCAATTACATATTCAAGTGCTAATAATTGTTTATCTTTTGCTTCCTTTAATTTTGCCATTTCTAATAAATTTTCTTCTAATTTTTTTTCATTATCTTTCATATCAACCACCTCACCACTGAATAAATCATTAATGGTAATACCAAGTATTTTACATAGTTCTGGCATATTATTTGCATCTGGAAGACAAATGCCATTTTCCCATTTAGATATCGCTCTATCAGAAATTAATAATTTTTCAGCAAGTTCACTTTGAGTAATATCTTTTTCCTTTCTTTTTAAACTAATAAATTTACCAATTTTAATTAAATTCATATGGTTTTCTCCTTTCATGCTTATAATATACTATTAATTTTAAATTTTTAACACGAACCAGTGGTTGAGTTTATTTATTATAATAATTTTATCACAAAAAAGACTATAAAGTCTTTTTTAATTAATGATGATGTGAATGTTTTGTTATTTCAATATGGCATTCTTTATCATCACATATTTCTTCTTCTGTTTCTAATATAGCATGACATATATTATGTTCAGATAATTCTTCTCTTATATTTTTTTTTATTTTGGCTATATCTTTAGTTTTAGATACTATATGCATAGTAGCATAATTATTATATCCATCTATACTCCATACATGGATATGATGAATATCATC
>JAEETF010000050.1 GCA_016290195.1 Bacilli bacterium
TGTTGATATTTTGGTTTTATAACAATAACTTGAATATAAAATGCATCTCCAACTATTTTGCCATATCCAACACCTACTATTTGTTCATCAGCTTGTGCTAGTTTTATATGTGTATATTCAGTTATGCCATCACGAATATCTCCTGAACACCATTTACCCCATTGCTCTTCTTCAATTTCATTTATTATATCAGCATATTTTTCTTCATAATCTATTAAACTTATACTATTTTGCATACTTTTACCTCCAATAATAAATATACCATAAATTTAAAAAAACTCCATCTCTACGATGAAGTTATCTACAGTTTCACCCAATTTATATTAGTTTTATTTTCATTCATTTAGATCAATTTCTTTAAATAAATATATTATTACTATCATCAATACAAATATATATCTATACTTTTAAAGATTAGTTTAAATATACATTAATCTATATTTTAAACAAATTATTTACTAAATATTAAAATATGATAAAATCTATATTAGATGGTAAAATTAAAATGCTTGTTTTTGACTTAGATGGAACCTTACTGAATAATAACAGAAATATGTTTTCAGAAAATATAGATTATTTGAATAAATTAAAAAATGATGGCTATATAGTTGTAGTTGCAACCGGTAGAACATTGTTATCTGCTTACAATAAATTAAATAAAATAGATTGTGTTAATTATATAATTTCTGATACTGATTCAATAATATATGATGTAAATAAAAAAGAAATTGTATTTAACAAAACAATTTCAAAAAATATAGTTTCAAGTATATTAGATCTATATGATGAAGGATTTAAATACATTGAAATATGTAGTAATGGTTTATATTATAAGTATTCTTTATCTTTAAAAGAAAAAAGTGATATTTGTAAAACTTATAAAGATAAAAACTCATTATTAGCTGATATTAATGAAATAAGCCATATGGCATTTAGTTTATTAAATAATGGTTATGTTATGGAAATGTATAATTATCTTATAAAAAATTATACAAGTTTTGATTGTATAGTTATGCAAGATTCATTTTCTAACAGTAAATCAATAGAAATACTACCTAAAATGGTAAGTAAATATAATGCTATTAAGAAGCTTGCTAATTATTTAAATATACAAAATGATGAAATAATGGTATTTGGCGATGGTTTGAATGATATCGAAATGATAGAAAAATGCGGAATTGGTGTTGCAATGAATAATGCTTTAGATGAAATTAAAGAAAAAGCAAACTATATAACTAAAAAAACCAATGAAGAACTTGGCGTCATTGATTTTTTAAAAGATTATTTAAATAACAAAAATAAATAATTATAAATTCAACATTTTAAATACCTTCTTGGTATTTTTTGTTTTAAAATATTTATTTTTATGATGCCATCTTCTTTTAGTAATTATAGTATACATTTATTTATATTGATTAATTATGTTACTTATTCATATATTTTTTTATTATAAGTAATCTACTGTTTTAACATCTTTTTTTATTTTTAATCCAGGCATTTTTTTAACAAGAGATTTACCACTACAAGTATTTTGTTTTTCAATACCATAATCTTCAGCAATTACTTCATAAAAGGCATTTGCAGTTTCAATTTGTTTTTTCTGTTTATCACTTAATTTAAAATTATCAAGTATATTAAAATAATTTTCAAGTTTAGATATACTAGCACTTATATCTGAAATTTTCTTATTACGTTGCTCTGTATCTAAATTATCACAAAGTCTTGGATCTATATATAACTGTCTACACTCATCATCATATTCTCTTTTACCAAGAAGTATGTCCTTTTCAACCATCAATCTATATATTTTTTCCATGTATCTTTCTAATTCTTCTTCGTGAAATTTTTCATCAAATATAGTATCATAAATTACAACCTCACCAATACTCTTTTCCTTTGTTCCATAATCAAACGCAAATATTGGTCCATAACTGCAATGATCTATACAAAGTTCATCTTGATATATTTCAGGTTTCGTGTAAAGACATCCATCTATTGTTTCAAATTTTAATCTTATTAAATTAATTGCCCTGTTATAAATATTGAATTTAGCAATTTTTCTATAAACTTCTAAATCGGATAATAATTCGCGAGCATTATTATCAATCATTCCATCCTTGACAACAGAAAATTCTAAATTAAGGATTGAGTTTAAATAATCAATCGTTTCCTTATTTAAAATTTTTTGATTTTCATTTAATAAAGCTGATAATTCTGCTTTATTTAATAGTTTCATTATATTCATATATATTCCCCCTAAACAATAGTATCCATATAATAACATAGCCATTTTATTTTGTAAATACTCACTATAATATCTTTATTTAATCATAACTAAATTTATATTAAATATTATGATTTTTTTTATATGTTTCAATATATTTTGGAAATACTTTTTTCCAATCATCAAATTCTTTCTTACCGTTAAATGCATATAATTTATACCCTTCTCTAGTATCTTTTACATACTATAAATTTAATAAATCTATAGGTCTTTTTACTTTTCTTAATTCTTTTTCTATATAACAAACAGACTCTAATGGCTTTATATTATATAGCTCAGTAAAATAATTTAAAGCATCCATTTTTCTCAATACCGAATATTGTATAAATAATGTCTTCAATAATTGTAATAATTCTTTGTAATTATTATTTTTAATAAATTCAACATCTTTATTAGATAACTTATAATAATCTGGATCAATAATGATAATTCCATTATTTTGTATAACGGTATTTTTAATTTTTGTATCATCCATTGTTATTTTTAAATTTGATAATGTATCAACTAATTCTTTTAACCCTTCAATACTATTAATTAAATAATCAGATTTTTCTAATAGTGGATTAATATAATTAGGTTGGTAGTATTTTGCAGTATATCCATCTAAAGAAAAAAATTTTTTACCCTGTCTATATTTAGCATATTTTTCATCATGTTCATCATCCGAGATAATTGTAAATAGGTCATACAATTTTATAAAATAATCATTATCTATAGTACATAACTTATTAAACACATCTTCATCTATGGTGTATTCTGTACAATACCAATACTTTTTTAAAATCATATCTCTATATCTATAAATTAAACCATTTGTAACCATATCTTCATTAATTTTTGTTAATTCATCTAGATTAATATTTAATTTGCAAAAAGATTTATTGTATAATCCCATAATACCACCCATATTAGTGAATTATTATACACTAAAAAATATTTATTGCAAATGCACTTTCCTTTTTATTTGTTATTTTAAATAATCATATGTATTATTTTCTAATTTCCAAAGATTTATCTTCTTTATTAATTAGTTTTATATTCGTTTTTAATAATGCATCTTCAAGTGTTTCACTATCATTTAATGTAAAAAAGTGTTCATAGTTTCTTTTTATAGACTCTTCATAATATGGTATTAATACTTCTTTCAACCTTGCTATAAATTTTACATTATTACCACGTTCAATACATCTTTTTTCTATTTCATTCCAATTATTAACATTTGGATATGCAATAGAATATTTAATACCATGCGTATCAAAATAATCAAAATGTTCGGGTTTTAATTGCACAAGAACAATATCATATTCATTAGATGCTTTAATGATAGCATCATAGTAATTTTGTGGCCACATAGGATTTATATCTCTTTTAGTTCCTTTTTGTTCTTCAACAGATATATCCTCATTCATATTAATATGTTTGTAACATGTTGATTCTAAATCTATTACATTTTTATATTTTTTGCCTAATATACTTTTTCCAACGGTTGCAAATCCAGCTATAATAATTGCTTTACTCATTTAAGTCACCTAAAAATCATATTCTTTAATTTCACAATTTTTTAAACCCCTATTTGCACATTTACCATCTTGTATTCCCTCAAAATAACAACTAAATGCTATTGAAACACCAGCGTGTGCAACTATTAATACACTACTATAATCTTTTTCTTTTAATTCATCTAAAAAATTAAATATTCGTTTGAAAAATGTTTTAATATCTTCTGAAGTTCCATATTGCACACTTGACTCATAATTCCAATATTCATTCCTATCTTCTAATTCTAATGATTTTCCTACAAGGTTACCATTTTTTCTTTCTTGAAGTCTTTCATCATAAATAATAGGAATTCCTCTTTTATTTATTATATTTGCTGTATGAATTGCTCTTTTAAGAGGTGAAGCAATAATTATATCAAAATCAATATTCAAAAGTTTTTCACCTAATTCTTCCGCCTGTTTTATTCCAAGTATTGTTAATTCTTCATCTTTACTATTATGAATTTTTAGAGAATTTGCAACTGTTTGACCATGCCTAACTATATATATTTTCATAATTCATCTCCTCAATTGTATTTTTATAAACAAAGTTACATATTTCATGATTTTGTATTGTTAAGTATATTTTGTAAATTAACAGAAGATACTGTAAGCATAATTAAAAATATAATAAATACCGGTATAATGAATAATGGATCAACAAATGCCATCAGCATAAATATTAACTGACTTATCGTTCTTCCAATAAACAAGAAAAATTCTTTACCTAAGAAATATTCTACTTTATACTCTTTTTTTACTTCTTTTAAATTAGCTAAATCATATTCACTCTTTCCATTAATTAAACTCCTCATTTTACTTGATATTGTCTGAAAAAAATTAAAAACAACAATAGTTACTGCATTACAGTTAAACACCATTATTATTAAACTTACTATTGTGAAAAACATAGAAATACCAATCAATTTAGCATAGTTTTTTTCTTTAATTATTTTAGCAAACAACACTCCAAGTAAACAAGAAATCAAACTAAATATTGCAGTAAATATTCCTAAACTAAAACTATCACTAAATACTTTAATTATATATATAGTTATAATGCTTTTAAAAGCACCTTCAGAATATGTTAAACCATTATAAAACATTACTTTATATAGTCCTTTTATTTCAGGACTTTTCTTTACTATTTTAGTAAACTCTCTTAAATTTGTTTTGTTTGAACTTGGCATATTAGTATCTTTAAATAGTAATGAAATAATAATTCTAATTGCTACAATTGCTAGTACTACTAAAATGGTATTTAAGAAACCTGTACCTTTTATTAAACTACCAAATATAACTGGAAATACAATAGAAAATATTGAACTTACAGCCATATAATATCCAATAAATTTTGCCCTATCATCATTATTTACACCATCTGATTCAAACATATTATATACTGAATAATAAACGCCTTCCTCTAAGCCAAAAAGAATTCCAACTAAATATATGTAATCTATAACTTTTTCTTTTAATACAA
>JAEETF010000007.1 GCA_016290195.1 Bacilli bacterium
ATAAATAAAGCTTCATTATCCTTGATATTTCTAAGTTCTCCCATATATTCAAGTGTTCCACAAACTCTTGCTACATATTCAAGTGTTATTGCATCATTTGAATATAAATAAATTATATTCTTAAAATAGATTTTTAAATTATCTCCTGTTTCTTTACCATATACATTATTTAAACTAGTAAAGTTTTTAATAAATGAAGTAATATTAATATTTAGACTACTACATAAACTTAAAACAGTTTCAATATTTTTAATAGGTATCATATTATCAAAATTATCCAAAATAACATTTATTTTCTTATTATTTCCATAGATATTACATACAAAATATACTTGGTTTATAATAAGTGGTACGATATTTGATGCTGCATCACAAGTGCCTTCTATTATAAAAATAGCTAATCTCCCATCAGTAATATTTTTTATATCAAAACTTGAATTTGATAGTAAATTACTTAATTTTTCTCTAGATACATATTTATTAAATTTTTGTTTAAATACGGCTAAAATACTTCCTTTTGTATCTGCTGGTGCCATAAGTATTCCTGATAAATAAGTATATATTGTTGTACCTTCTTTAATATCTTCTACTCTTAATTTATCACTAAGTTCAAGTATTTTATTTAATGAAATTTCTTGTTCATTTTCAAACATATATAAAGTACATCCTACAAAGAAATTAATTGCTGAATTAACCCAAAATGGATCTACATTTGTATTTTGTTTTTCACAAAACATATAATATCCAATATTTTCAAGTACTTCAAGTGCTTTATCAATATTACCTTCTTTGTATAAATTATAACTTAGTTCTAAAATATTAAAGCCATCACTATTTACTAAATTATCCATATTTAAACAGATTACTTTATAACCACTATCTTGTAATAAATTATTCAATTTATTATATAAATTACCACTTTTATCATTAATAATAAATGACTCTCCTGTTTTACTTATTTGCTTAATTAATGGTGATATTATTTTTTCTTCTTTTTGTAAATCATCTTCACCAATTACTAAAGTGTGATAATTATTAGATAGTATTCTTCTTTCATTATTATAATTAAATGTAATTCCTGATTTAACTTCAGTAGTAGAAATATTATTAATTACTTCACTACTTACTTGTTTTAATTTTTCCATATTCTTCTCCTCCCACCTACATTAAAACATATAAATTTAAAAACATTTAAACAATAGTGGCTTTTTAGTTAAAAATAGTGTATAATATCATTAAAGAAGGGATTTTATGTATTCAAAAGAATTAATAGTTGATATTTTAATATATATTGATAATAATTTAAAAAACAAAGTATCAATTGAAGATTTAGTATTAAAATTTAATTATAATAGATTCTATATTATGAAATTATTTAAAAAAGAATTATCAATTTCTATTTTTGATTATATAAACATACTTAAGATACATAATAGTTTAGATTCTATAAAAGAAAATTATAGTTTCTTAACAGTAGCTCTTAAAAACGGTTTTTATTCTTTAGAATACTATTCCGAAATATTTAAAAAAATAATAGGAGTTAATCCTACTACTTATAAAAAAATAATTAATCATGATAATAATATTACTGATATTGATTATGATACATGTACAAATAATTTAGCTAATATCAATCAATTATTAAATAAAATAGATAATTATAAAAATAATTTAAAACCAACTTCATTCCAAGTAAAAAGGCTTACTATTTTCAAGTAAGTCTTTTTTTAATATTTTTTGCCTTGATCTGAAATTACATCATTATTAAATTTTGTAGGCATTTCAATATTGCCATTACGCCATCTATTAAATAAAGCTTTATATACAACTTCTGTATATGGTAAATTATTTTTTCTTATATATTTAACAATATTTTCTTTTTCAAAATTTTCAACCAATCTTCCTGTTCCTTCAACTATATTTCCATGTTTATCATATTCTGGGTTAAATATTTGAACAGTTTTACATATATCATTTAAATATATTGGTTTTTTTGAACAATTATTACCTGCAAAGTTTTTAATAATTATAAATTCATTAAATGGTATATTATTTTTAATTGCCTCTAAAAAATCTTCAAACTCTAATTTTGTCATACCATAATAATCTAAAAAATCAAATTTTCTAGTTGTTCCATCTTCAAGTTGTACTCCTTCTTTAATTTGTAAAACCATCTTTTTTGCTATTGATAAAATTATTGCATAACGTTTTGTTTTTTGACCCTTTAAATAAGCTTTAACCTCATTATATAATGGATCATTAGCAGCCTCTAAGATATTAATTGCTTTTTCTATATTAGCATCTGGATTTTTGGCTTTATACTTAGCCATACTAGTTATTCCAGACTCTATATACTTATTTATAGTTTCTCTTGCTGGCGCTAATTCTCTTAACGCATTTCTCCATCTTAGCATATGACGATGTTTTTCTGGTGTAGAAAATAATTCTTCATATTTTTTACTAAAACTGGTAAGTTTTGCTTTTTCTTCCTCTGAAAAGAAATTATCATGAAAACAACTACGAATATCACGTTCTACAGTACTAAAAATACGATCATAGTAATAAAAATCATAATAAACAGCTGTTTCTTCACCAAATTCATCAATTAAAATCAAATCACGACTTAATCTATTATTACTAACTTTTTTACTTCTCTCAACATCTACAGCAAGATCATAAAGTAATTCTTTATAATCATCACTAAGGTATTCTTGATATTTACTTATTGCTTGTGCAAATTCTTTAGAATTTGAATTGTACACGTTTTTTAAATATTCTAAGACTTCTTCACCATTATGTCCTTGCTTAGCATAATTAAATATATCAAGTAAATCATTAATATTTAGTTCTATTTCTTTATTTTTCATAAAAAAACACCCCTTCTCTTGAGGCGTTATATTAACACAAAATCATAAAAAAGTCAAATCAAGCATAAGTAAACGCTATAATTATTTTCCTAACAAATCAATTTTTTCAAGGAATTTATTAGTATATTTATACCAAGTAAAAATTGATTTCTTTTTTTCTTTGTATTTTTCTAATTCTTCATTAGTATAATTAATATTATTTATTTTATATCTTTCAATAGTTCTATTATAACAAGCATTTATACATGTTCTTATTACTATCAATTTTCCTTTTAAAATATGAACATCTTTAATACAATGGAACTGAGCACAATCAATTACAATTGTTTTATTAATATTCTTGCAATACTCTAAAATATCATTATATATTAAATCAAAATCATTACCTAGATTTGGTAATTCTTTATATTTACTTCTAAAATAATTACCTAGTTTTTTGTTAAGGCCCGTAGCATTTTCATATCTTTTTTCTGAAAATATCTCATCAGTATCAATAATTACATACTCATCATTATTAAAATATTTATGTGCATAAGTAGATTTACCACTACCACTTTGTCCAGTTAAATTAATAATTTTATCTTCAGTTAGTTGTTTAATATATGGTTCTTTATCAACAAATCTACTTATTAATAATGGTGATTTAATTTCTTTAAGATATTCAAATATTTCATTATCAACTTCAGCATTTCCTTTTTCAGTACAATGCCCTGGCATATGAAAATCATGCCATTCAGATAATACTAAATCAATATTATTCTTATTTATTTTATCTTCAATTATTTTTAAGCATGTATTTCTATATCCTCTTATTGCACAACCTGCTAATGATTTATAATAAGCTTTTTCAGGCAAGGTTGATTTTAAATAGAAATTATGTGCTATTTCATCAGTCATTATTTTAGGATTTTTAATGAGCATTTTATTTGTTCTATAAACACCATTATCATAATCAACAATAACTAATTCTGCATCATTAGGAATTTCTACATCATAAATAATATCTCCACGAACTAACCACCTAAGTATTTTATCCTCAGTCGAAATATTAAATCCACCCATATCTTTAGGGTTATCAGCATTAGGGTTCCAAATAGATGCTACATTAAATTCATTTATTTTATATTCTAAGTTACTATCTGCTCCAGATATTTTTCCAAACATTACTTTTACATATTTACTCATTTATACCTCTAATATTTTTAACACTAATTAAATCATTATTATCATCAAAATCTAATTTAAATAATTCAGGGCAATTCCAATTACCATCAAATACTAAATTATCATGAAAATATATTTCAATTAGTTTTATATCTTCATTTAATTTAATGTCACACCATTTTTTTAACATTGCTGAAATTGCTGTACCATGTGATACTATACAAATTATTTTATTTTTATTGATATTTAATATATCAGATAACGCTTCATTCATTCTTTTACTTGTTTCATTTATCGATTCTCCATTACCCAATTTATAATCTAAGTTTCTAAATTGTTCTTCGAAATAGTTTTTTGGCAATTCTGACATATCACTAATTCCAAATTTTCTTTCCCCTAATCTTTCATCAACATTTAATAAAATATTATTATTTTCAGCAATATATTTTGCAGTTGCCATTGCTCTTACATAATTTGAAGAATATAAAGCATCAATAGCTTGCAATTCACTATAA
>JAEETF010000051.1 GCA_016290195.1 Bacilli bacterium
AAAGACAAGTTCCTGCATGTTTGAAGGCTTAGGGAATGATGAAATTGCTACAGATATAATTGTTACAAATTTTGATGGTTCGAGAAAATATATTCAATGTAAGCATAGAAATGGAAGCAATGACAATTGGACTTTTTCTGGACTTAAATCATATAATCTTCTTAAACGATGGAAAACACATTTAGATGGAGATCAAAGTTCAATAGTGTCATTACAATCACCAATACCATTTACAAGCCTTACTGATTTAAGTAAAAGAGCCAAAAATAATAATGGCGATGTAAATGTATTTTATGATAATCAAATAAAGAATAGTAAAAAAACATTTAGAGATTTTAAAAAGTATTGTTCTGAGCTTGACTTGGATTATGAAAATATAGTTGATGTTCAAAAGGCAATGAATTATCTCAAAAGAACAGAAGTAGAAGACATGTCAGATAATATAATAAGAGATTATCTATTTATGCATATAAAACTACTATTTTTTGGTGAATCTAAATCTAATTATGAAAAAATCCTAGATTTAATATGTAATGAAGAAATTATGGGCGTAGATATTGATAAACAATTTTTATTTAATTTTTTTAATAAAAACAATATTATTTTAAATAATTTATCAAACGATTCCTCAAATTTTGATAATATTGAAAATTTAAATTCTATTTTTAAAAAAAGCATTAAATTAATAAATGATAATTATATAAATAGAGATGAATTAAAAAATATAATTATAAATATTAATAAAGATAAATCAATTATGATAACAGGAAAAGCCGGATATGGAAAAAGTGGAGTAATTCATGGATTAATTGACTATCTAGAAAAGAATAAATATCAGTATTTAGCTTTAAAACTTGATAAATATATTCCCGAATATAATAGCCTAAAATGGAGTGAAAATCTTGGGTTTAACACATATTTATCAGCAATTTTAGATAAATTTTCTTTAGACAAAAAATGTGTATTAATCTTAGATCAACTTGATGCATTAAGATGGACTTCTATGCATAGTAGAAATTCATTAGATATTTGCAATTCTATCATCGAGGAAATAAAAAACATCAATATTGGAAGGAAAAATAAAATATCTATTATTTTGGTGTGTAGAACATTTGATTTTGAAAATGATGCATCAATTAGAAAAATCGTAGAAGATGATATCAATAATTGGTTAAGGATTGATATTAATATATTGAGTGATAAATGTGTAAAAGAAATTATTGGGTCTGATTATGACAGATACAATGCTAAACTGAAACAATTACTAAAAATTCCGAGTAATCTATTTATTTTCATGAAGATTAGAAAAGATAATGATTTATCTGAAGTACATTCTACTTGTGACTTAATATCTAAATGGTGGGAACAAATAATTAAAGAAGGATCAATGAATGGTTTTTCCCAAAATGAATTATCAAGTCTTAAAGAGATGATAGTTAGTAAAATGAACCAAATAGGTAAAATATCTTTGCCAGAATTCTTACTAAATAATTACGTTAATTCAGTTGATTTTTTATTATCTAAATCATTTCTTATAAAGAGCGATAAATTTATCTCTTTTTCTCATCAAACATTATTAGATTATTTTTCTGTCGAGAAAATGATAGAAAAATATCTTAATGGTGAGTCGATTGAGTCACTTATAGGAAATCGCAATGAACAACTTCCAAATAAAAGATATCAGTTGCAAATGTTTTTAGAAAGAGTTCACGAACTTGATGATCAAAAATTTTTAGAATGTATTGACACTATTATTAATAATCAAAATATTAGGATTTACCTAAAATATGTGGCTTTTGAAGTTTTAGGAACAATTACAAATATGTCAGAATTAATCAAGCAATATATTATAAATAATTATTTAAAAAAAGATTTTTTTGATATTTTCATTAATATTGTATTTATGAACCATCAAGAAATAATAGAATTATTAATAGATAATGGCATTTTTGATAAATGGATTAATGATTCAACAAAAAAACAATATGTTATAAATTTATTAAAAAGTATTAATTATTCATTTAATGAAAAAGAATACAAATTTATAAAACGATATATTATGATAAATGAACAATTAGATAGAGAATTATATAGTGTTTTTCCTTTTGATGTAGTATACGATACGGATGAACTGTTTGAATTACGATTAGAAATATATGCCAAATTTAATGAGCTTTTGATAAATTCTTACTTGAATTTAGATGAATTATTGGGTATTAATGAATGTAGAGGAATCAAGTATATTGAATTTTTGGCAAATCATTTGGATTTGAAGAAAAGGCATATAAAATATTCTGATAATTGTTCTATTGAATATGAAGATAAGATTGAAATTAGAGAAAATGAATTGATTATTGACAATCTTTTACCACTAATTCCTGAAATTCATGATAAATATGGATTATACGATTGGGAAGATCATGGTAGACTTGAAATGAATGTACAAAGAATAATAATATCATTAATTAAAAAAGCCGCTAAAAATATAGTAAATAGTGATTATAATAAATTTTGGACAATATTTGAGAAGTACTTAAGCAAAGGATTTAGTATTCATAATGAAATAATATTACATAGTATACTTTTTATGCCTCAATCTGCTTCAAATCAAATTTTTGAATATTTATTTAGTGATATAAATAATAATTGTTTCGAATATACTAGTAATAATAATCAATCATTGAGTATGCTAAAAAAAATAATAGAAAAGTTTATTAATAAAGCAAATAAAAAAACAATTACTTATGTTATTGAAAGAATTATTGATTATAAACCAGATGATTTAATTGAAAAATGCAAAAGATGCATTGAATATAAAAAGGAAAATTTCGGTAGTGCAAATTATATTAGTTTTTGGGGTGACTTTCAATATGAAATTTTAAATTGTATTCCAGACAGTTTATTAGATGAAAAGAGTATACAATTAAAGAAAGTATTGAATAGAAAATTTAGTGTATGGAATTACTCTATTTATGATTTAAATCACTCTAAAAGTGGTAGTGTTATATCACCGATTGCAAATAAAAGAATTAGTTTAAAAAGTTGGCTTGGTATATTAACTAACAAAAAAATTACTAATAGCCATAAATCTAAATATGATGAAGAAAAATCTGTATTTATAGATAGCAGTTTATATGAATTTCAATCATCATTATCATTAAATATTCAAGAAAATCCAAATCAATTCATTGATTTGTTTATAAACAATTCATCTATTATTATGCCCGATTATATCTACACATTATATAATTCATTAGCATATTCTAGCATAGTAAATGATATTTCAATTCAAAAATTAGAATTAATATTTAATACCTTTAAGTATACAGATAATTATAAATATGCTCCACTAATTTGTGAAATAATTGCTAGAAAAGAAGAAACAAATTGGAATACTGAAACAATTGATATGTTGCTAAATATTTATTCTGATATTATATCAGGTAAAATTGAAAATAATTCAATTATAGATAATAGTAAAGAAGATAGAGATATTGCAGAATCGTTTGAATTGGTTGTAATTAATTCATCAATTTATAAACTTGCTTCAGCTGTTTCTAATATATTATGGAGTAATGTTGACTATGCAAATAAATTTACTAAAATGACTGAAAGTATGAGTAAATCTAGTGATGAAATAATTAAATATTCAAGTATGCGTATTTTAAATTGTCTTTTAAATTATGATTTAGACTGGGCAAGTAAGATTATAATTGAACTTTTTTCAAATGATTGTATATATGGTTATAGATCAAATAGAAATATATTTAATTATATATATGCTAAAAAAAGTAATTTGAGAGATAAAATAATAAAGATAATATTATATGGGATTACTATTAATAGTAAAGAAATAAGAAGACTTTTTTCATATTTGATGGTTGATTTTTATATATTTTATGATGAATTTAAGGATGAGTTATTGAATAGTAAAAATGATATTATAATAAAAGATTCAATAATGGAAATGTTTATGGTATATATGAAAGAAGATGAATATAGAGAAAAATCAAAAGATATAATAATTGAATTATCAAAATATCCTGATGTCAAAATAAACCCATATAAATTATTTGATGATGAAAAATTATTATTGAACGATGATAAATTTGTTATTGAATTGTTTCAATCATCTGATTCACAGGAATTTATTGAACCATTTATTCATCTCTTGAGGAAAAGGGGAGATAATATCCTTGGATATAGTGAATTATTGTTTGATATTATTAGAATAGCTTTAGAACAATATGATGAAAATAATCCTACCCATTATTATTCATATGATGATCTTAATTACATTGTAATTATGCTATTTGATTATGCTTACGATAATAATAATAAAGAAATGCTAATAAAATGTTTAGATATATGGGATGAAATGTTTTCTAAGCAAATTGGATTAATAAGAAAGCTAAGTAAAGATATTTCAGAAATATAAAAAATGACCTAGTCCACTAAAGGACTAGGTCATCTTCTTTTTTATTATCTAAATCTTTTTCATAATCGTAATAATCATCTTCATCATAATCAATAATTGTTTCTTTAGGTTCAGGTAATTCTTTCTGTTTATTTTCTAATATTTTAGTGTTTTGAACTTCTATTATCTGAACTATATTTTCAAGTCTATTTTGATACATATGAGAATAGGTATTAAGTGTTTCATCAATTTTAGAGTGTCCTAAATATTTAGCGACTAATGTTATGTTAGCTCCACTATCGATTAGTAATGATGCACAACTATGTCT
>JAEETF010000008.1 GCA_016290195.1 Bacilli bacterium
AGGAATTCCAGATGATCCATATATCATATATACACCACAAGATTTATATAATATGAGAAATAGTTTATATGCAGATTTTAAACTAGCAAATGATATTGATTTATCAAATAGTGATTATAAAAATAGTTTTGCTACAATTAATGATTTCCATGGAACACTAGACGGAGATGGTCATAAAATCATTGGATTAAAAGCTAGCGCATATGGTTTATTCTCAAGTGCTACTGGAATTACAATTAAAAATTTAACATTAGTAAATCCAACAATACTTGGAACAAATGACAATACTGGTTTGTTAATTGGTAATGCATCTGGTACAACAACAATTAAAAATATTATTGTTGAAGGTAATTCATCATTTAGTGGAAAATCAAATGTAGGAGGTCTTATAGGACATTCATCAGGAAATATAATATTTGATGAAGTAACACTTCCAAGTACAATGAATTTAACAGTAACAAATGCTTATGGTGGAGGTATTATTGGAAAAGGTGATGCAAGAGTTACTATTACAAATAGTGGTTCACGTGTATATATTACAAGTGATAAGAAAAGTTATTTAGGAGGATTAATAGGAAGTTCAAGTACTATAACTATTAATAATAGTTACGCTACTGGAAATATAAATGGTTCATCATATTTAGGAGGAATTATTGGTCAAGCAGCATCATCAGGTTCAATAACAAATAGTTATACCTCAGGAAATATAACAGGTTCATCAAATTATGTCGGTGGAATGATAGGAGCAGATGCAAGTGTATCAATAACAAATAGCTATGCATCAGGAAATGTATCTGGATCAGCATATGTAGGAGGACTAGTTGGTGCTCATGCATATGGAACAATAAATAAAGTATATGCATCAGGAAATGTAACAGGAACAAGTGACCGTATAGGAGGCCTTCTTGGATCATCAGATAGAGCAACAATAACAAATGTATATACACTAGGAAATGTAGCAGGAACTGGATATTATGCAGGCTTAATTGGATACGCATATTATAATAATAATGTAAATAATGCATATTCAATAGGAAAGATAACACCTTTAAGTAGTGGAGAACAGTTAATCCATTATGATAGTAGTACTAGAAGGGATGGATTGTATTTTATCGCAGATACAAGTGGAAGATATTCATCAGGCTTTGGAACAAAGATAGATACAATATATGAAGGAACAGTATCAAGTAGTTATCCAAAATTTGACTTTAATGAAATATGGCAAACAGAAGAAAATAATACGACACCATATATTCAAGGCTTAATGATTGATAGTAAAAACTATATTGTAAATTCAATAACAATTCCTCGTGAAGGAAAAGGAATTCCAGATGATCCATATATCATATATACACCACAAGATTTATATAATATGAGAAATAGTTTATATGCAGATTTTAAACTAGCAAATGATATTGATTTATCAGATAGTGCGTATAAAGATAGTTTCCCTGCAATTGGAAATTTCCATGGAACACTTAATGGAGATGGTCATAGCATTATAGGATTAAAAACAAGTACAAATGGATTATTCTCAACTGCAACAGGTATTACAATTAGTAATTTAAAATTAATAAATCCAGTTATAAACAAAGATGATCAAGATAATACAGGTTTATTAATTGGTGCTGCTTATGGAACAATAAATATTAAAAATGTCACTATAGAAGGTTCTTCTTCGGTAACAGGTAAAAATAATATAGGTGGTTTAGTTGGGTATTCACAAGGAAACATTATTTTCGATAATGTAAATGTTTCAAATGGAGTAACAGTTACAACTAATAATCAATTTGCTGGTGGTTTAGTTGGTAAATGTGATGCAAGAGTTACTGTAAAAAATAGTAATTCAGCTGCAACAATTACTAGCGATAAAAAGAATTATTTAGGTGG
This sequence comes from Bacilli bacterium, assembly GCA_016290195.1. Classification (GTDB taxonomy): domain Bacteria; phylum Bacillota_I; class Bacilli_A; order RF39; family UBA660; genus UMGS1045. The sequence continues at coordinate 1,891 of JAEETF010000008.1, forward strand.
ATTAATTGGTTATACTGCTACAACTACAATTACAGATAGTTCTAGTTCTGGAAATGTAAATGGAACATCATATATAGGTGGATTAATTGGCCAAGTTGCAACATCTGGAGCAATTAGTAATACACATACTACTGGAAATGTAACAGGAACATTAAATTATATAGGTGGAATGATAGGTGCCGATTCAAGTGTAGAAATTACTAATAGTTATACAACTGGAAATATAAATGGATCAGGTTATGTAGGAGGACTAGTTGGTGCTCATTCATTTGGTAAAATTAATAAAGTATATACTACTGGAAATGTAACAGGAACAAGTGACCGTATAGGAGGCCTTCTTGGATCATCGGATAGAGCAGAAATTACAAATTTCTACGTAACAGGAAATGTTTCTGGAACTGGAAATTATGCAGGCTTAATTGGATATGCATATTATAATAATATTGTTAAATTTGGTTATACAACTAGCTCTGTAACTCCATTAAATGGAGGAGAACAGTTGATACACTATAATAGTGGAACCAAAGCAGATGGTATCTATTTTGTTTCAGAAACTGGATCAAGAACAACATCTGGATTTGGTACTAATTTGACAACACTTTCAAATGCTAAAAAACAAGCAAGTTATCCAAAATTTGATTTTAATAACGTTTGGGCAATAGATGAAGATAGTTCATTGCCATACTTTAAAAATAATTAGAAAGGAGTAATAATATGAAGAAAAAAACATTAATACTTATGTTATCACTTTTAGTCTTTACTGCTACTGCATGTGGCAGTAAAGATAAGAAAGAGATACCAATTGATAATACTACTAACAATCCAGTGAATGAAGATGGAACAGATAAAACAATTGATCAACAAGTAAAAAATGCAACAGAAGAAAAACAAGAAGATATTTCATTTGCTGACATTAAAATATCAGAATTTGGTGCTACTAACATAGTATCTGGTAAAGCTACAAATAATCGTTCTGATGTACGAAATGTAAGACTTAATTTAAAAATGTATAATACTGAATCAGGTCAATTACTTGGTAGAGTATCAACGGAATTAATTGATTTACAACCTAATGAAACTCGTGAATTTGAAATTCGTATTATGGGTGATTTCTCAACTGTAAATCAATTTAAAGTAGAAGTAGAAAATTTATAGGAGGAAAAAATGAAAAAAGTATTTATTGTTGCCTCATTATTACTTGTTTTAACAGGTTGTGGAGGCTCAAAAAAAGAAGAAATTGATAATACTAATATTAATATTGAAGAATTACCAGATGTTAAAGGTAATGAAAATGTTAAAGTAGATGAAAATGGTGATAAAACAAATATAAGTGGTGAGTTTTCAAAAGAAAAAAAATATAATAACTATTCTATTACTGAAGCAGCTATTAAAACAGATGCAGAGGGAAAGACACTTTTTACTGCTAAAGTAAAGAATGTTTCTACGGCAAGAGTTGATGGTGGATTAGTAGATGTAATCTTAGTAGATAAATCAGGTAATAAAGTTTCTAAATTACCAACTTATATACGTCCATTAGATGCAGGAGAAGTTATGGATGTTAATGCAACTATTGAAAAAGATTTATCAAATGCTTATAATTTCTATTTTGATGTACACCAAAATTAAAAAGTTGAGAAATCAACTTTTTTTTTGAAAATATTCCCTTTTAAATATGAAAAATATAGTTGTCTAAAAAAACAAAATGTGATAAAATGTTAAAGTATCGACTAAAGAAGGGATAGAAATGATAAATTATATAGTGTGTGATGATAATGAAATAATTAGGCAAAATATAGAAACCTTAATTAATAAAGTTATGATGAATAATAATATAGAATATAAAATACATATGTTTAGTGATTATGATAAAAACTTTAATAAATTGATGTCTCAAAACTTAACTAATAAAGTATATATATTAGATATCGAAACACCTTCAGAATCTGGAATAAATATAGCTAGAAAGATTAGAATTAATGATATTGAAAGCATAATCATATTTTTAACATCACACTATGAACTTGGTTCAGTATTATTAGAAGATGAAATAATGTTTTTAACATTTATTTCAAAATTTAATGATATGGATAAACGACTTACATCAGCGCTTAACAAGTCATTACAACATTTAGGTCAAAAGCAGGCAATAAGATTTGAAGATCATGGAGTGTTATATACTATTCCTGTAAATGATATTCTTTATATAACACATGATAGTGTTAGCAGAAAAAGTGTTATTAAAACTGATTATACAGAATTCAATATTTCAAAAAGTTTGTCAGAAATAGTACTAATGCTTGATGAACGCTTTGTAAGAACACATAGAGCATGTATTGCTAATAAATCACGTATTAGAATGATAGATAAAAAGAAAAATGTAATTTCTTTCGATAGTGGAATAACAACAGATTTATTATCCAATATGTATAGGGAAGTTGAACTTATATGATAAAAGAGATGCCACTATTAGTATTTTTTGGCTCATATATTGATTCGTTTGTTAAACTGGCATTAATTATATCATTGATAGGACAAAAAAAATTTTATAGGCTTCCAAAATTTTGGATTGCCACAATTTTACTAAATATATATGTATTTTTCTCATATTTAATAACAGATAACTTTTTTAGAATTTTAATGTTATTAGTTTTGACTATTTTGATGTCAATATTTACAGCGGATAAAGAAAAAAGAAATGTTTTTAAAATAGTTATTACTTCTTTTTTTGTATGGGTATTTTTAGTGTTATTTGATATTTTATCAAATATTATAGTAACTGGTATTTTAAATATAGATATAAATGCATATCGTGATGATTATTTATTTGTAGTACTAATGAATTGTTTGATTTTTTTAGGCTTAACTGCATTATTTAGTTTTAAATCTATACGTAAAATGGTATACCGTGTATCAAGCGTTAATATAAAAGATTCTAAGAATTATATTATTATGATTTTGATAATTTCATCTATATTATTTAGTATTATATTTTATCTATGTATATTTAATTATAACCATATACAAATATTAATTGTATCATTCATTATGGTTGTTATATATACTATTATTTCTATTGTAACAATTAATACTTTTAATCAAAAAAATAAATTAAAAAGTGAATATGAAGTATTACTTACTAATTTAAATGAATATGAAAACTTGCTTGAAAGACAACGTATAATGAATCATGAAAATAAAAATCAATTATTAGCTATCAAAGGTTTAATGTCTAATAAAAATAGTGCATCAGAATATATAGATACTTTACTAGATACAGAATATGTTGATGTAGATAATTTAATTTCTAAAACTAATCGTATACCTTCAGGTGGTTTAAAGGGATTAATATACTATAAAATGTTATTAATGAAAAGTAAAAAGATAGATGTAAATTTAGAAGTAAATAATAGTTCTAAAGATAAATATTTAAATATTGAAGCTAAAGTAAATCAAGAATTATGTAAAATAGTTGGTGTTTTTTTAGATAATGCAATTGAAGAAGTAGAATCATTAAATGAAAAACATATTAATATTATATATAGCTCATTAGGAGATTATATGATAATTAAAATATCAAATAATTATATTAATAGTAGTTTTGATAAAATAGGTGAAAAAGGATATACCACTAAAGGTAGAGGCCATGGATATGGTTTAAAACTGGTAGATGAAATAGTAAAACATAATAGTTTGTTTATTCATAATATGGAGATTAATGGTAATGTTTTTTCACAAATAATTAAATTAAAAATAAAATAAAAGAGGTACATCGTACCTCTTTATTATTTAACTAAGCTTTTTGGACATTCTGGTTCATCCATCCAGATCATAAAGCAAGCTTTACTACCAGTTTCAGCAGCACCAATGCCTAATTTACCAAGTAAACTAGCAAAAAACATTCCCATTTTTATTCCTCCTTTTCAATCTATGTTTAAATAAAATTTAAACCATATCTAAATACTTTTTATAATTGTCATATGGCAATTTAAATAATTTATATGTATATTTTGAAATCATAATATTTTGAATTATTAGTGAAAAAACACATGCATTTGATATAAATAAATTATTATTAATTAAAGAAATAATTGATAAAATAGTTGCTACTAAAGTGGCTGATAATTTATATATTGTTCTTCTTCTTTTATTAATAATAGGTCTTTTATGAGTATCAGCAGGTGCATTTTTAAACATTAATAATATATTTATGAAACAAATTATTAACTTAAAATAAATATTTATCTGAATATAATTACAAAGTAATGGAATAGTTACAAATGTAATTAATGAAGTAACTAAACAAATCCAACTTTTAGTAGCATGCAGTCCAAATGAAAACATTCTAACTAAACTGTATATAATAGTAAAAATAATTACTTCTTTAAAAATACCAAGTAAAAATGAACATAAAAGAATAATAAAAGTCTTAGTAATTAATATATATATTGCTTCAAGACCATATTTAACTACATCTAATTTTTCTTGATCATAATTACAATTTTTTTGTATTAAATTTAATGAATTATTAATAATTAAATTCTTCATTTTCTACCTCGCACGATTATCAATATATCACTTTTATAATTAAAATAATTTTAAAAGTATTAATGAATATAAATTATGATTAAAATTTAAAAATAGTTACTTATATGTTAATTAATCTATATTTTAAATAAAATTTTACTACTTATAAACAGTTTGTTAAAAAAATATAATTGGTATGATATAATGATTTTCGTTCTGTAAAATAAGAAGCAATTTTTGTCGAAAGTTGTATGTTTTATTTTATTGAATTATTTGGTACCAAAGATGTATAGTGTAGTTGTAAACGATTTTATGAGAAGGAGGATTTAACAGTGAGAGGAAAAGTAAAATGGTTTAACAATGAGAAAGGATATGGCTTTATAGAATATAATGAAGGAGAAGATATTTTTGTTCATTATTCAGCTATTCTATCTGAAGGTTATAAAACTTTAGTTGAAGGCCAATATGTTGATTTTGAACTTGTAAGAACTGATAAAGGCTTACAAGCAAAAAAAGTAGTAGAAGTTAAAACTGCTCTAGTTTAGTAGTTTTTTTTATTTTTTCACTTGTTTTTCATATTTATATGTTATAATGAAACTAGGAAGGTGATAGAATGAAATTTAATATTCGTGCTCAGAAAATTGAAATAACTGATGCGATAAGAGATTATGCAGAAAAGAAGGTTGCTAAACTTGAAAAATATTTTGACAAGCCAGATGAATTAACAGTTAATGTTGTCATCAAACCAAAGGGGTTGGAACAAAAGGCAGAAGTAACTATTATGTTTAGAAAATTTACACTTCGTGCTGAAGATAGCAATAAAGATTTATATGCTGCTTTTGATTTAGTCACTGACAAACTAGAAAGACAAATAAGAAAGAATAAAACTCGTATGAAGAGTAACAAAGAAAGTATTAAAATGTTTAATCTTGATTTTGAGACAAAGAAAGAAGAAGAAATTAATACTAAAATTGTTAGACGTAAAAATGTTGAAAGTAAACCAATGGATGAAGAAGAAGCTATTCTTCAAATGGAATTATCAGATCATGATTTTTATGTATTTAAAAATGGTAAAACAGGATTAACAAATATTATTTATAAACGTGATGATGGTAACTATGGTTTAATGGAAATTAATTAAAATTCAGATTTTTCTGAATTTTTTCTTTATTTTAGTTAAAAAAATATTATTTTATGGTACAATATAAGGTGTGTAGAAAGGATGATGTTCATGGGATTACTTAAGAAATTATTTAATCATGAATATAAGCAATTAGAAAAATTTAAAGTAATAGCTGATAAAGTAATTGCTTTAGATGAAGAATATAGTAAATTAACAGATGAAGAATTAAAAGGAAAAACAAAAGAATTTAGAGATAGATTAGAAAAAGGTGCAACACTTGATGATGTAATGGTTGAAGCTTTTGCTACAGCAAGAGAAGCCGCATATCGTGTAATTGGTGAAAAGCCATATTATGTACAAATAGTTGGTGGACTAGCTATTCATTATGGTAATATAGCTGAAATGAAAACTGGTGAAGGGAAAACACTTACAGCAACTATGCCAGCATATTTAAATGCACTAGAAGGTAAAGGCGTACATATAATTACAGTTAATGAATACTTAGCTGGCCGTGATGCTAATTGGATGGGTAATATATATCGTTTTCTTGGATTAACAGTAGGAGTAAACTATCGTGAATTAACACCTAGTGAAAAAAGAGATGTATATAACTGTGACATAACATATACAACTAATAATGAATTAGGATTCGATTATTTACGTGATAATATGGTTGTTAAAGCAAGTGATCGTGTACAACGTGGATTAAACTTTGTTATTATTGATGAAGTTGACTCTGTATTAATAGATGAAGCAAGAACTCCACTTATTATATCTGGTGGATTCCTAAAAACAGCTAATTTATATATTCAAGCTGATACATTTGCTAAAAGCTTAAAAGAAAATAATGGATATGTATACGATGAAAAAACAAAAGCAGTTACTCTTGATAAAGAAGGTATAGCTGCAGCTGAAAAAGCATTTAAAGTTGATAACTTATATGATTTAAATAATACATCACTTGTTCATTATATTAATCAAGCATTAAGAGCTAATTATTCTATTAAAAGAGATTTTGATTATATAGTAGAAGATGGACAAGTCGTAATAGTAGATCAAAATACTGGTCATCAAATGAAAGGTAGAGCATATTCTGATGGTCTTCATCAAGCTCTAGAAGCTAAAGAAGGATTAACTATTCAAGAAGAAACTAAGACTTTAGCCACTATTACATTCCAAAATTTATTTAGAATGTATAATAAATTATCAGGTATGACAGGTACTGCTAAAACAGAAGAAGAAGAATTTAGAGACATATATAATATGTATGTTATTCAAATTCCTACTAATAAACCAGTTGCTAGAAAAGATTTTGCTGATTTAATATATGCAACACAAGCTGGTAAATTTAAAGCAATAGTTGAACAAGTAAAAGAATGCTATGAAAAAGGTCAACCAGTACTTGTTGGTACAGTAGCTGTAGAAACAAGTGAACTTATTTCTAATATGCTAACAAAAATGCATATACCTCATGAAGTATTAAATGCTAAGAACCATGCTCGTGAAGCTGAAATAATTGCTAAAGCTGGAGAAAAAGGTTCAGTAACAATCGCAACTAATATGGCTGGTCGTGGTACCGATATTAAAATTAATGATGAAGTAAAAGCATTAGGTGGTTTATTTGTTATTGGTTCAGAAAGACATGAATCAAGACGTATTGATAACCAATTAAGAGGACGTTCTGGTCGTCAAGG
>JAEETF010000052.1 GCA_016290195.1 Bacilli bacterium
ATGAGCAAATCTATTAAATAATGGTTCTGCCATTTGATTTGCTGCTAGTGAATCATTTAAATCATTACCTGCAGCAACTATTCTTGCATTTTTTGGTAATTTCCACTTACCATTTACTTCTCCATCTAAAATAATATTAAAGGCCATACCCTGTATTGATGGAAGAGCATTTGTAAGTTCATCAAAGAATATAATATGAATCTTATCAGGTTCTTTTTCACATTTTTCTTTTACTTTTGTATACCATGTTGGCGGAACATCTATCATTTCTCCGGTATTAGCATTATAAACACTTTTACCATTTAAACTATCTGGTGTTGCATTTCGCATATATATTATTTCACATTCTGGATCTAACTGTTTAACTCTTGCACTTTTTCCTTCACTTGATCTACCATGTAAAAATACCGAAACATTACTTTCTACAGCACCCCTTATAATATCTTCTTCAGTTACATCATCAAAATTAAAATTATATGGATTTTGTTTTTTCAAATAACTTTTTTCATCAGTATTAGTTGCTTCTTCTTCTAATAATTTTTCAGATGAGAATAAATTTTTAACCATATATTTATTTAAATATTCATACATTTCTGTTTTACTAAAATCTCCATTATATTTTCTTACATCATCATATCTTATTCCAGATGCTAATATATTCTTACTGATAGCTAAGTCAGCTTTTTTATCAACATACCATTCAACTGGTAATACTTCAATCCATACTACATCTCCATCATGATATTCATCACCATTTGAAAGTTTTAGATTCTTGCCGTCATAATATGAATTTACAAAAACTTGAATATATTTTCTACCTTCAAACATATATTCATCATATGTTACTGATTTAAAACCTAATTCACATTCATTATATTTTCTTGAATCAAATACATAACTTTTCCCTGTTTTTACTAAGTTCCCTCTAACAAAAGCTTCACTTAATTTTCTTTGATTAGTAGCTGCTCTTTGAGGATACTCGCCACATATAATTTCATCTACACTATGTGTTTTTTTAGTAGAATTATTTTTTATTAAAGAATATGACACAACTGGTCTTATACCATAACAACGTCTGTATACATCATCATGATAATAATCACCATCAAGACCAATATAATAAGCATCTGTATTATCATATTGTATTTCTGACCAGTAACAACCTTTATCAAAATATGTTATATCTCTCAAATTCAAACCTAATATCACACTTAAATCTGTTGGATATGCTTTTGCACTATATTTTTTTATTATATCTAATGCACAATCACCAAATAGTTGTTTTTCTTTTAATAATCTAAGTTTAATACTACTTAAAGGAATATTACTACTACTTGCTTGATTGGTTTTATTACTTATTATTTCTTTAGCAAAAAAATTATCCATAAATTTTTTTATATCAGTTTTATCAAAATCACCAGTATAATCACCGCTATTTTGAAATTGAACACCTGAAAATAGTATTTTTTTAGAAAGTGCAATATTTACTCTCTCATCTACTAACCATTTTATTGGTTCTACTGCTACCCAATATGGTTTACCATATTCTATTTTCCTACCATCTGACAATACATCAATCATATAAGGATCTTCACATTCTACACGAATATATTTTTTGCCATTATACTCATATTCAATATGTTTTCTTGGATATAAACCATCATCAGGTTTTAAATTTTTAAAAGAATCAGTTGTATAACTTTTTCCTGTTTCTTTTAAGTTATTACTATTATATAATCTTTCTAATTCAAGTGAATAATTTTCATCAACTATTGTTTGTGGATATTCTCCATATTCTATTTGTATAATCCTGTAGGATATTCTTATTATATTTGAAGACAATGAGGAAATTAAAGAATAAGGTAAAGCTGGGCGAGCTCCACAACAGTAATTAGATAATGGTGTACAATCACAACCACTTCTTGGATCAACAATTGTTACATAACCATCATAGCTTTTATCACTTGTCCACCAACCACCAAAATTATCAATTGAACTCCCACCTAAAAGAATAGAAAAATCAGTGATAGTACACATTTCTGGATTATATTCATCAAATATACTAATGCTATTTTTTCCATAAATTTGTTCTTTAGTTAAAAATGTAAAATCGCTCATAATTTTTCCTTCTTTTACTATATTCTTTTAAAAGTTCTAATCTATCATTACTCATTTACGCATCACCTTTTCAGTTATTTGAAGACTTGCAATTTTTTCTAATCTTGCCTCATCACCATGTGCCCACATTGATTCAAATGCTGCTCTTGCTTCTTCTCCTACTTGCCTCATAAATTCTCTTACAATTTCGAAATGTTCTTCATCTACTGATGATAATCCTACTGCTGTTGCGAATTTTTGTGATACATTCATTTCAAAATCGTCTTCTTTGTAATTATGGTTTATGACATCTTCAACAGTTATTACTTGTTCTTTAGTAAATTCTACAAAATCTCTTGTTAATTCTTCACCTATTAACGCTCTAAGCATTTCTGGATTTCTAGTTTTATAAAGAACCTTAGATGCCATTTCCCATTTTCTTGGATCGGCATTTGGTTTTTCTCCATTATATTGTGTTCTAAGCACATCATATCCACAATATGATTTATATGCTACATAGGCATAAATTGATGGATGAATTACCATTTCAGTTACTTCATCTTCATAATCAAGTCTTTCATA
>JAEETF010000053.1 GCA_016290195.1 Bacilli bacterium
ATGAGCAAATCTATTAAATAATGGTTCTGCCATTTGATTTGCTGCTAGTGAATCATTTAAATCATTACCTGCAGCAACTATTCTTGCATTTTTTGGTAATTTCCACTTACCATTTACTTCTCCATCTAAAATAATATTAAAAGCCATACCTTGTATTGATGGAAGAGCATTTGTAAGTTCATCAAAGAATATGATATGAATTTTATCAGGTTCTTTTTCACATTTTTCTTTTACTTTTGTATACCAAGTTGGTGGAACATCAATCATTTCTCCTGTACTAGCATTATAAACACTTTTACCATTTAAACTATCAGGAGTAGCATTGCGCATATATATTATTTCACATTCTGGATCTAACTGTTTAACTCTTGCACTTTTTCCTTCACTAGACCTACCATGTAAAAATACCGAAACATTACTTTCTACAGCACCTCTTATTATATCCTCTTCAGTTACATTATCAAAATTAAAACTATATGGATTTTGTTTTCTTGTGAGTGTCTCTTCATCAGTATTAGTTGCTTCTTGATTTATAAATTTAGTAGATGCAAATAAATCATTAACCATATATTTATTTAAATATTCATGCATTTCCGTTTTATTAAACTCACCCTTATAGTTATTTATATCATCATATCTTATTCCAGATACTAATATTCTTTTACTAACAGCTAGTCCACTTTTTTCATCAACAAGCCATTCAACTGGTAATACTTCAATCCATACTACATCTCCATCATGACAAGTAACTCTTGTTGAAAGCTTTATATCATTTCCGTCATAATAAGAATTTACTTTGACAGCAATATATTTTTTACCTTCAAACATATATTCCTCATATGTTACTGGATTAAAGCCTAAATCATATTCATCATATTTTCTCGAATCAAACGTATAGCTTTTACCAGTTTTTACTAATTTATTGCTTACTAAAGCATCATTTAATTGTTTTTGATTTGCAGCAACATCTTGGGGATATTCACCACACTCAACAAGCTTAATTCCATTTGTGTCTCGAACGATGCTTTTAGAGATGGAAGAGATTAAAGAGTAAGGTAAAGCTGGACGCACACCACCATAACGTCTATTAAAATTGTCGTAGTCCTTATAACCATTGGTAGAAACAGCACTGGCACTTAATGGATTATACGATGTTTCTAACCAGTACCAACCAGGATGACCATCATCAGATACATAATTAACGCTATTAAAATCTGAACCTAATATGATAGATAAATCAGTAGTAGCTGCTTGTGTACCATATTTTTTAAATATATCTAAAGAATTAGCTCCAAATACTTGTTCTTCCTTAAGCAATCCAAATTTAATATTATTTAAGATAGTATTATTGTTAGTACTACTTATTTTAGCACTCTTACTACTTACTATTTCTTTTGAAAAATAATTATCCATAAATCTTTTTATATCAGTTTTATCAAAATCACCAGTATACACATCACTATTTTCATTTTGAAATTGAACACCTGAAAATAATATTTTTTTAGAAAGTGCAATATTTTCTCTCTCATCTACTAACCATTTTATAGGTTCAACTGCTACCCAATAAGGTTCATCATCGATTATTTCTCTTCCATCAGATAATTTTTCTCCCTCACAATTTAAATCACCTACAAAGCGAATATATTTTTTGCCATTATACTCATATTCAATATGTGTTTTTGGACAAAAACCATTATTATAATTTAAACTCGTATAATTCTTTCCTGTTTTTTTTAACTGGCCAGTATTAAATAAAACTTCCAATCCTTGTGAATGTACTTCATCAACTATTGTTTGTGGATATTCTCCATATTCTACTTCTTTAATTCCAGAGCTTATTCTCATTATATTTGAAACTGATGATGAAATTAAAGAATAAGGTAAAGCTGGCCTAGCTCCAAAACAATCATTAGTTGATTCAGTCACAGCACTACCACCTGGGCCAGCAACATTTACATCATAATATGGTTTATCAGCATAAGCAGTTTTTGTCCACCAATCACCAAAATTGCCAAATAAACTACAGCCTAAAAGTATAGAAAAATCAGTAGCGGTACACTCACCTGGATGATATTTCTTAAATATACTAAGTTTATTATTTCCATAAATTTGTTCTTTAGTTAAAAATGTAAAATCACTCATAAAATCCCCCTGATTTTAAATATTACTTTAATTTTAATATTGTACTACTTATCGCATATTTTA
>JAEETF010000054.1 GCA_016290195.1 Bacilli bacterium
ACCATTTAAAATACCATCTTTAAAATCATTTAGTGATACAGACTTTTTAAATGGTTTATATAATTTAGGTGATCTTCTATATGATAATGGATATCATAACGAATTAATATCTGCGGCTTATACAGATTTTGGTGCTGTTAAACAATTTTTCTTAAAACATGGACATTATAATATTATTGATTATTTTAATTACAAAGATTTTGGCCTTCAGATGGAAAAAAATGATGAAGGACCATGGGGATTTAATGATAAATACTTATTTGAAGCTGCTAAAGAAAGATTAAAGGTATTATCAAAGCAAGATAAACCATTTAATTTAACACTTATTGGTATTGATACGCATTTTCCAGATGGTTTTGTTGGTGACTATTCTGTTGATACTTATGATAGACAGTATGCGAACTCATATGCAACAGAATCAAAATTAATTTATTCATTTGTTGAATGGGTAAGAAAGCAAGATTTTTATAAGGATACTTTAATCGTAATTATTGGTGATCATCAATCAATGGAAAAGAGTTTCTTCGAAGATATTGATAAAAATGATCGTTTCGTATATACTTGTTATGTAAATGCTTCTAATAAGGCATTGAATAGTAAAAATCGTAAGTATACTTCTCTTGATACATATCCAACTATACTTGGTGGAATGAATGTAACTATTGAAGGTAATAAATTAGGACTTGGAACTAATTTATTCTCAAATGAGAAAACTCTTGCTGAAAAATATGGGTTTGATTATTTAGATAAAGAACTTATGAAAAAATCAAAATTTTATAATAATAAAATAATGAATTAGTAGTTTAGGAGTGATTTTATGTTTATTATTAAATGGAATAAATCTGTTATTATAACTTACCTTGGAATTATATGTGGTGTTGTTGCAATGTATTTTGCATTTACACAAATGGCATTTTCTAAAGATGTATCATACTTAAGATATTCTTTAATCTTCTTGGTGCTAGCTGGAGTATGTGATATGTTTGATGGAAAAGTTGCTAGAATGTGTAAAAGAACAAATGAAGAAAAACAATTTGGAATTGAACTTGATTCTCTTGCTGATACAGTAAACTTTATTTGCTTACCAGTAGTTATTATGTTATCACTTGGTATGTATAGTTTAATTGACATTATTATTTATGTAATATTTGTATTATGTGGTATATCAAGACTTAGCTTTTTTAATGTAAATGCTTCACTTGATTCACCAGTAAAATATTATAAAGGTCTTCCTGTTACATCAACAGCAATAATATATCCAATTTTAGGAATTTTACATGGTAAGATTGATGATTCAGTATTCTTTACTTTATATATAGTAGCAACTGCTATTACAGCATTTCTATTTATATTTAATTTTAAGTGTCCAAAACTTAAAGGTAAAGCATATGTTGTTATTCCTATTTTAGCCACTATTTTAGTAGCACTATTAGTTATTATTAGATAATGTATTTTGATTTAAATAATAATAAAATAATAGAGAAAGATGATTCTTCTAAAGGATTATCTTTCTTATATAATACTAAAATAGGGAGAATAATATTAAAAATTATTACAAGAAAATGGCTTACTAAGTTGTATGCGAAATACATGAATAGTAGTCTTTCTAAAAAGAAAATTAAGAAATTTATTAAAACAAATAATATTGATTTAAATGAATATGAAGAAGCAGATTATAAATCTTTTAATGAGTTTTTTATGCGTAAAATAAAAAAAGAAAAAAGACCAATTGAAGATGGATTAATATCTGTTTGTGACTCTAAATTAAGTATTTATGAAATTGATAAACATGAAAGTTTTAATATTAAAAATTCTTTATATACTATTGATGAATTAATTGGAGAAAGTAGTAGTAAATATAAATTTAAATATGCCGCTATTTTTAGATTATGTGTTGATGATTATCATCACTATATTTTTCCAGATGATGGAAAAGTTATATCATCTAAATACATCAATGGTTTATTACATACTGTAAGACCAATAGCTTTTACTCGTAATAAAGTATTTATTCAAAATGCTCGTAATATAACACTTTTAGATTGTAATAAATTAGGTATAGTTGCTTATATTGAAGTAGGGGCTTTAATGGTAGGTAAGATTGTAAATGAAAATGTTACTGAATTTAAAAAAGGCGATGAAAAAGGTCATTTTGAATTTGGTGGTTCTACAGTAATATTACTTTTAAATGATAAAGTTAAATTTAATAAAAAAATATTAGAGCAATCTAAAAAAGATATTGAAACAATTGTTAAACTTGGAAAGAAAATAGGTGATTAGATGAAAAAATATATAATAATGTTTTTGTTTTCTCTTCTAGTCATCTTTTTAACTTTTTATTCATTATATGATGAGAATTCATTTAATATAATGATTGAAAATGTTACTAGTATTCCAGTTCAATACATATTTATATTATTAGTAGTATTGTGTATATATTTTGTTTTACAAGGTTTATATATGAAAATTGTTTTAGGATCTTTAAAACAAAAAATAACAATGAAAAAAGGAGTATTTTATTCATTAGTTGAATTTTATTTTAGTGGAATAACTCCATCTTCAACAGGTGGTCAACCAGTTCAATTTTATTATATGACTAAGGATAAAATACCAATTAGAAGAACATATATAACATTATTACTTAATACAATATATTTTAAATTAATAGTATTAGTATTAGGATTTATAATTTTATTTTTTTACAATAAATATATTTTTTCATCATCAGTTATTTATAGTATATTTTTTATAATTGGTTTAGTAGTAGATTTAATTATTGTTTTTGTAGGATTTCTTTTACTATTTAAACAAAATGTAGTTCAAAAAATGTTTAGAGGTGTTAAAAGATTTGGGTCTAAAATACCTATCTTTAAAAAACGTTTAGAAAGAGTAGATATTGAAGATACACTTTTGAAATATAAAGATGAAGTTAAATATATGAAAAATCATAAGGGTCAAGTTGTTTTAACATTTATAATTACTTTAATACAACGTTTATTATTATTTTCAGTAGCATATATTGTTTATCGTGCATTAGGATTTAATAATTGTAGTTATATAGAAATGCTAGTTATTCAAATAACACTTCAAGTAACTATTGAAGCATTCCCACTTCCAGGTGGTACTGGTATTTCAGAACATATGCTAAAAGATATTTTTGTAGGATTATATGGGGCTATTATGGCTGATGCAGCTATGGTATTAACACGTATGTTTACATTCTATATACCTTTAATATTCAGTGGTATTGTTGTACTTGTGTATAGTATTAAACATAGGGTATTTAAAAACAAGTAAAAACTTGCTTTTTTTTAGAAATTTGCTATTATATTACATAATTATTTTAAGAATAATTATTAGGGGATGAGTTTATGGATGAATTCTTAGAGGCAATTAAACAGAATTTAATTGTTAATAATTTACTTGATTATGCTGATGTAGATAATGATAGTATAAGAGATAAATATAAAGAACTATCAGTATTAAAAGTTGATATTAATGTTCCTATATTTTATATTAAAGAATTGAGTTCACTTCAAGTACTTAATATTTTTAATATGGCTAATTCTAGTGATATTAAAGAACTGGATTATAGTGCAGTAAATCAATATAAAGAATTAAGTAGTTTAGTTATATCTCATAATCCTAATATTAGAGAGTTAGATGTATCTAATTTAACAGAATTAAATAATTTATTTATAATAGGTAATTTAAATTTAAAAACAATAGTTGGTTTAGAAAATTTAAAAAAATTAAAAAAAGTTATTATTGTTGGTAATGATGTTAAACATTTACCAGGTTTAAAATTAGTACTTGATAATAATTGTGATACTAAAATGTTTAATTTAGATGTTAATTTATATCATGATTTAATTATTCAAGGAATTAATCCTAATAATTATGATATAAGTTTTGGAGAAAAAATAAGTGTTGGAGAAATATATCATTTAAGTACAAAAATGATGCAAGATTTATATTCTAAAAGTATTCATGTTTTAAGTGGTTTAATTACTCCTGAAATGAATGAGGAAACAAAGATTAGACAAATATATAAATATATTGTAAAACATTTAAGATATGATTTTGAAAATTTAAAAAAAAGAGATGATTATGTATATACACATGATATAAATATATATGATAATGAATATAAAGATATTAATTCTAGTTATAAAGCACTTTTAGATTATAAAGTAGTATGTGAAGGTTATGCGAATTTACTTAAGTTATTATTAAATATTGAAAATATTGAAGCTGAAAATGTTGTTTGTTATATAAATAATAGTAAAGAACCTTTCTCATATTATAATCATACTGCAAGTCGTGTTTATGTAGATGGCAATTGGTTATATTGTGATGCCCAAATAGAGGATGATAGTGAAAATCTAAAATATTTTTTACAGTCAAGGGAAGATTTTGAAAAAACACATAAACTTCCTGAGACTAAAACGAAGAGGGAGATAAAATGTTAGAAATAATTAAAGATAATAAAGTACAGGCAGTACTTAAGCGATATTTAAATGATAGTGAAATAGATAGATTAATTTCTAAAATGGGATCAATAAAAAAAGAATTATTGTTTCCAAGTCCTCTTCATGGATTATATCATTCTCAGAAAGTATTATTATTTAGCTATCTAATAGGTAAAATAAATAAATTTAATGATGAAGAAATGGAAATATTAATGGATGCTGCCATATATCATGATATTGGTCGTACAAGAGATGATAATTGTGAAATGCATGGATTTGTTTCTAGTAATTTCTTATTAAATAAAAAAGAAAAATATGTAACAAGTGATGTATATGATAATGATACTAATTTCTTCTATTTAAGAGCTATTTGTGATGCTCACTCACTTGCCGATGATGCTGAAAATCGTATTTTTGATAATTATAAATATGAAAATTCTAAAATGCATAAACATATATTTACAAAATTATGTCATGCCCTTAAGGATGCAGATGCTTTAGATAGAACTAGAATGCCTAATTTTTCAAAAGCATCATTAGATGAAAAATATTTGCGTTTTGGTATATCTAAAACACTTATTACATTTGCTAGTTATGTAAATAGTTTATATATTCAAAGAGATATTGAAAAAGCATATCAAAATTATTTTGGAGATTATTCTAGAGAAAGTTTAAATGAAACTAATTGTGCATGTTTTCATGGAATAGGTATGGATTTCTTTAAACTAGATAGTATTTTGCAAAATGGTATTTTATCTGGTTATGCTAGTAAAAAATTAAATATTGATATGTGTAAAAACTTTAATGGTAGTAATGGTGGATTATGGATATCAGTTGTAGATGCTGATATGGTACATGTTAATGGAGATGCGCTTAATAAATATATTAAAAAGGGAATTAGTTTCTATTGTTTTGTTCCCAAAATGCGCCTTGAAAGTACATCATCTAATTTACTAGGAGATATTAAAAATAAAAATGAATATAATGATGAAAAATATGTGTTTGATAAAATAGATATTGATCAAATACATTCTATAGTTATTGCAAATGATATATTAGATCAAACTATTGATAAACAAAATTATTTGATTTGTGGTAATAATTATGATGTTATATATTCTAATATACATCATTTTAGAGATGAAATGATGAAAAGAGGATTTATTGATATTGATACAACTAAAATTAGACAAATGTTAGCTGAATATAAAGAGGAAGTATCTAATTATGAAGCTTTGCCAGCAGGTGAACAAAAACTAACTCAAAGTGATTATTTTGCAAAATTAGATAATATGCATGAACAAATGAATAAAGAAATTCAAATTTGGATGACAGATTTTTATAAGTATTTATTAAATACAAAAACTGTACCAAAAGTAAAAGATGTTATGACATATATATTAAAAAAATATAATATAGGAAATGTTATTAGTTCTAAAGAATTAAATGAAACAGTATTTATTCTTAATGAAGTAACATATGTAAATGGTAAAGAAAAAGCAAATTAGCACTCATACTTGACAAGTGCTAATTTTTGTTTTATAATTTTATTGTATTATGAAAAGGAGGCTGATATTATGAATCAAAATAATGAAGAAGTAAACGTTTTAGAAAAATATGGCCGTGATATTGTACAAAGTGTTAAAGATGGTAAAATTGATCCAGTTATAGGTCGTGATGATGAAATCAGAAGTATAACTAGAATTTTATCACGTAAAACAAAAAATAATCCTGTTTTAATAGGAGAACCAGGAGTAGGTAAAACTGCTATAGTAGAAGGTCTTGCTATGCGAATAGTGAAAGGTGATGTACCTGCAAGTTTAAAAAATAAAACTATTTGGGAACTTGATATGGGAGCATTAATTGCTGGAGCTAAATATCGTGGTGAGTTTGAAGAAAGACTTAAAGCAGTACTTAAAAAAGTAAAAGAATCTAATGGTGAAATCATAATGTTTATTGATGAGATTCATATGATTGTAGGTGCCGGTGCTATGGAAGGGGCAATGGATGCTGGAAATATGCTAAAGCCAATGCTTGCCAGAGGTGAGGTACATTGTATAGGAGCAACTACATTAAATGAATATCGTAAATATATTGAAAAAGATGGTGCCTTAGAACGCCGTTTTCAAAAAGTATTAGTAAAAGAACCTACAGTTATAGATACTCTTACAATACTTCGTGGATTAAAATCTCGTTTTGAACTTTATCATGGAGTAACAATTAAAGATAAAGCATTGGTTGCAGCAGCAACATTATCCGATCGTTATATAACTAATCGTTTTTTACCTGATAAAGCTATTGACCTTGTAGATGAAGCTTGTGCAACTATTAAAGTTCAAATAGATTCTGTACCAACAGAGTTAGATACATTAACTAGAAGAATAATGGAATTAGAAATAGAAAAAGAAGCCTTAAAAAAAGAAAAAGATGATATTTCCAAACAAAGAGTTAGTGAAATAAGTAGTCAAATTGATACATTAAAAAAAGAAGAAACTGAGATGCGTCGTAGTTGGGAACAAGAAAAAAGTTTAAATGATGATATTAATCATAAAAAAGAAGAACTTGATAAAGCTAATTTTAAATTAGAACAAGCAGAAAATTCTTATGATTTAGAACTTGCTGCAAAACTTAGACATGGAGAAATACCAAGACTTGAAAAAGAACTTAATGAATTAAAAAACAAATGCGATTCTAAAATACTTTCTGATGTTGTAGATGATGAAGATATTGCTGCAATTATATCTAAATGGACAAATATTCCTATTAGTAAATTAGTTAGTGAAGAAAGAGAAAAACTAATTAATTTAAAATCTAATTTAGCTGTTAGTGTTAAAGGACAAGATGAAGCACTTGAACTTGTTAGTGAAGCAATTATTAGAGCAAGAGCTGGAATTAAAGATCCTAATCGCCCAATTGGTTCATTTATATTTTTAGGTCCTACTGGTGTTGGTAAAACAGAAGTAGCGAAAGCTTTAGCACGTGAATTATTTGATGATGAAAGACATATGGTACGTATAGATATGAGTGAATATATGGAAAGTCATTCTGTATCTAGATTAGTTGGAGCTCCTCCAGGATATGTTGGTTATGATGAGGGTGGACAGTTAACAGAAGCAGTAAGAAGAAATCCATATAGTATAGTTTTATTTGATGAAATAGAAAAGGCACATAAAGATGTATTTAATATATTACTTCAAATACTTGATGATGGTCGTATTACTGATTCTCAAGGAAGAACTGTAGATTTTAAAAATACAATTATTATTATGACTTCTAATTTAGGTAGTGAATATATACTTGATGCTAAAGAAAATTCTAAAGAACTTATTGATGCAGAACTTCATCATACTTTTAAACCTGAATTTTTAAATCGTATTGATGAAATAATTATTTTCAAATCATTATCTAAAGATATAGTTTATCAAATACTTGATAAAATAATACTTGAAATAGAAGAAAGACTTGAAGATAAAAAAATAAAAATAGAATTAACTGATAAAGCTAAAAAATATATTATAGAAGAATCTTATGATGAAAAATATGGTGCAAGACCAATTAAACGTTTTGTAAGTCGTAATCTAGAAACTTTAATAGCTCATTCTATTATTATGAATCAAATTGAATATGGAAGTACTATTTTAGTTGATTGCGATAATAATAAATTATTTTTAACTAAAAATTAAACTATCTTTTTGATAGTTTTTTTATTATATATTTTATTATTTATAGTATAATGAATATAGGTGAGGTAAATGCTTAAAGTAAATACATATAATTTTAAAACTAATAAAAATGTAAATATTACAGTAGCTTTACTTGCTGATATACATTATTCAAATAAATTTGAATTAGAAAATAATATAATAAATAAATTAAAAGAAAACAAAGTAGATTATATTATTTTAGCTGGTGATATTATCGATACTACTGATTATTTAGATAATGAAAAAAATAGAAATAAATTAGTAAAATTTATTGAAAACTTATCTAAAATAACTAAAGTATTTTTAGTACTTGGTGGTCATGATTTAGAAATAACATATAATAAAAAATATGAATTTGATAAAAGAATTAAAATATGGAAAGAAATGTTTATAAATAAAAATAATATTTATATACTTGATAATGATACTTATAATGATTCAAATATAAATATTATTGGTATTACTCTTACAAGTGATTATTATCATAAAATACCATATGAAAATGAAGAAGAATTAAATAAAATATTAAAAAATACTAATTATAATATATATAAAACAAAATATAATATTTTAGTACTTCATTCACCACAAAAAATATTATGTAAACAAAATCATCCATTAATAAAAGGAATAGATTTAATATTATGTGGACATATGCATGCTGGAGTAGTACCTAAAATGCTTAGATGGATTCCTACATCTAGAGGATTTATAAGCCCTCAAAAAAGATTATTTCCAAAATATTCATATGGGCTTTCTAAACTTAAAATAGAAAATATAGAAACTAAATTATTAGTAACAGGTGGTGTTACTAAATTATCTCCAGGACTTCCAAAATGTTATCAAAAATTAAAATACTTTTATAATAATGAATTTGAATTAATAAATATAAGAGGTAATAATGAATAATTATATTGATAAATTTATAGAATATTTAAAATATGAAAGAAATTTTTCTGATTATACAGTTTTAAATTATAATGAAGATTTAAAATCTTTTTGTTATTATCTTGAAAAAAATAAAATAGAAAATATTAAAACTATTGATTATCAAATAATTCGTAAATACTTAGTATTTATGCATAATAAAAAACTTTCTAAAAAAAGTGTAGCAAGACATATAAGTACTTTAAGAACTTTTTTTAAATATTTAAAACTTCATAATATTATAGATAATAATCCTATGACACTTATATCTAATCCTAAACAATCTAAAACACTTCCTAAATTCTTATATAAAGAAGAATTAGATATATTAGAAAATATACCAGATAATGATACTACTTTAGGAATTAGAGATAGACTTATTATGGAAATGTTTTATGCAACTGGTATTCGTGTAAGTGAATTATCTAGAATTAATATAAAAGATATAGATTTTAATGAAAAGAAAATATTAATAACAGGTAAAGGTAATAAACAAAGAATAGTTTTATTTGGTGATACTTGTTTAAAATTAATTAATAATTATCTTGATAATTCAAGAAATTATATATTAGGAGATAAAGATAGTAATTATTTATTTGTTAATAAAAAAGGTACTAGACTAAGTGAAAATAGTATTCGTATCATACTCAAGGATATATTGAAAAAGAGTGGTTTAAATATTAAATTAACACCACATATATTGAGACATACATTCGCAACAGATTTACTTAATAATGGAGCTGATTTAAGAACAGTTCAAGAATTACTTGGGCATGAAAATTTGAAAACTACAGAAATATATACACATATAACAAATGACAGATTAAAAAAAGTATATAATTCTTGTCATCCAAGAGCAAAAAAATAATAATTAAAAGATTTTATATCCAAAACAAAAATATTTAAAATTATCTATTATTATGATATAATAATCTAAGATAGAATAAAAGGGAGGCAGCATAATGAAATATGTATATTCATTTGAAGAAGGAAATAAAGATATGCGTGAACTTCTTGGTGGAAAAGGAGCAAATCTTGCAGAAATGACAGGAATTGGAATGCCTGTACCAAGTGGTTTTACTATTACTACTGAATGTTGTAATAATTATTATGAAAATAATGAAGTCTTAGATAAAAATATAGAAAAAGAGATATTTGAAAAGTTATCAGAACTTGAAGAAAAAACTGGAAAAAAATTTGGAAGTGAAGATACACCATTATTAGTTTCTGTTAGAAGTGGTTCAAGAGCAAGTATGCCTGGAATGATGGATACTATTTTGAATTTGGGTCTTAATGATAAAGTAGTATCAGCTCTTGGTACTAAGATGAATAACAAGAGATTCGCATATGATTGTTATAGAAGACTTATTCAAATGTTTGCTGATGTTGTAAAAGGCTATTCTAAGTCATCTTTTGAAGATGTCCTTGATTCATTAAAAAAAGAGAAAAAGATTAAACTAGATACAGAATTTACTGAACAAGATATGTATCAAATAGTTTTAAAATTTAAAGATATATATAAAGAAAATATTGGTGAGGAATTTCCTCAAGATCCTAGAATTCAGCTTATAGAAGCAATAAAAGCAGTATTTAGATCTTGGAATAATGAAAGAGCTATTATTTATCGTAAAATGAATAATATTCCTGATAGTTGGGGTACAGCTGTAAATGTTCAAGAGATGGTTTATGGAAATATTAGTGAAACTTCTGGAACTGGGGTTGCATTTACAAGAAATCCAGCAACTGGTGAAAAGAAATTATTTGGGGAATATTTAATGAATGCTCAAGGAGAAGATGTAGTTGCAGGAATTAGAACACCTTCTTCAATTGATACTTTAAAAGAAGTAATGCCTGAAGTATATGATGAATTTGTTAAAAATGCAGATATACTTGAAAAACATTATAAAGATATGCAAGATATGGAATTTACTATTGAAAATGGTAAACTTTATATGTTACAAACAAGGAATGGAAAAAGAACAGCTCAAGCAGCTATTAAAGTAGCACTAGATTTATATCATGAAAATATAATAACTAAAGAAGAAGCTATTTTAAGAGTAGAACCAAATGAATTAGATCAATTACTTCATCCTTGTTTTGTAAAAGAAGAATTAGAAAAATCTAGATTATTAACTACTGGACTTGCTGCATCACCAGGAGCTGCAACAGGTAAATTATACTTTAGTGCAGAAGATGTAGCTAGTGCTAAAGAAAAAGGAGAAAAAACTATTTTAGTTCGTCTTGAAACTTCACCAGAAGATATTCAAGGAATGAAAGATGCTGAAGGAATTTTAACAATTCGTGGTGGAATGACAAGCCATGCTGCTGTTGTTGCACGTGGTATGGGAAGATGTTGTATTTGTGGTTGTGGAACTATTGGTATTGATGAAAAAGGTAAAAGAATTAAAATGCCAGATGGCTCAATTTATCACGAAGGTGATTCATTATCACTTGATGGAACAACTGGTAATGTTTATGAAGGAGAAGTAGCTACTACTATTCCTGAAATAAGTGGCGATTTTAAAGAATTTATGGAACTTGCTGATTCAGTTAAAGTACTTGGAGTAAGAGCAAATGCAGATACTCCAAAAGATACTGAAACTGCTATTAGCTTTGGGGCTGAAGGTATAGGCCTTTGTCGTACAGAGCATATGTTTTTTGAAAAACAAAGAATTTTTGTAATAAGAAAAATGATTACAGCTGAAACTCTTGAACAAAGAATAAATGCTTTAAATGAACTTGAAAAATTTCAACAATCTGATTTTGAAGCAATGTTTAAATCAGTAAATGGTAAAGTAATGACTATTAGATATTTAGATCCACCACTTCATGAATTTTTACCACATACTGATGATGAAATAAGAGAATTAGCAGATAGTCTTGGAATGAAATTTGAAAGTTTAAAATCGCGTGTTGATTCATTAAAAGAATTTAATCCTATGATGGGACATCGTGGTTGTAGACTTGATATTACATATCCTGAAATAGCTGTTATGCAAACAAGAGCTATTATTAATGCAGCTATTAATGTACAAAAAGAAGGAATTAATGTTCATCCAGAATTAATGATTCCATTAACAGTAGATTTAGAGGAATTTAAATTTGTTAAGCAAACAATGCTTGATACAATAAATGATATATTTAAAGAAAAAGGTGAAAGTGTTCCATATGAAATAGGAACAATGATTGAAACACCAAGAGCTTGTTTAATAGCTGATGAACTTGCAAATGAAGCTTCATTCTTTAGTTTTGGTACTAATGATTTAACACAACTTACTTATGGTTTTTCAAGAGATGATGCAGGTAAATTCTTAAATTCATATTATGATAAAAAGATATTTAATTTTAATCCTTTTGAAACTATTGATGTACATGGTGTAGGTAAGCTTGTTTATACATCAATTACTAAAGCAAAAAGAGTTAATCAAAATATGGAATATGGAATATGTGGTGAACATGCTGGTGAAGAAAAGAGTATTGAATTCTGTCATAAAGCAGGATTAACTTATGTATCATGTTCTCCATATCGTGTTCCTGCTGCTAGACTTGCCGCTGCACAAGCTGCAATTAAGGCGAATCAAAAATAGGACGTTTAAACGTACCAATTAAAAGAGTAGAAATACTCTTTTTTTGTTGTAATTAAAAGG
>JAEETF010000055.1 GCA_016290195.1 Bacilli bacterium
GTGATATCATTAAAAGAGCTATTGATAAAGTAAATAATGGGGCATCAGAAGATTATCAAAAAACAACATACGAAATGTTTGGACCAGCAGGTTCTACACTTGTTATTGATTGTTTAACAGATAACTTAAACCGTAGTATAAGTGATTTAAGAGCAGTAGCAAATAAATGTCATGTTAAAATGGGTGCACAAGGAAGTGTAGTATTTAATTATGATCATTTATGCATAGTAGGATTTAAAGATCTTGATGAAGAATCTACAATGAATGCTTTAATTGAAAATGATACAGATTTTACTGATATGGAAATTGATGGTGATTTAGTTATTGTTTATGGTAATCCAACTAATTGGTATCAAATAAAAGAAGCAATAAGTAAAGCAAAACCAGATGTAGAATTTGAAATAGATGAAGTATCATATATTCCAAAAGAAAAAATAACTTTAGATGCTGAAAGTATGGAAATTTTTGAACGTGTTTTAAAACTTCTTGATGATGTTGAAGATGTTCAAAATGTATATCATAATGTTGAATTATAAAAGTAGACTATTTTGTTTACTTTTTTTCTTTGTTTTGGTAAAATTAAATTAGATTTGGATGGTGATTATTATGCATAATTTTAGTCTTTTACCTGCCGATGTTTTTTTAGTTACAACTAAAAACATATTTACTGATTATGATCAAAAAATTATGCTTAATTTATATCAACCAATTATTGGTACTAATGCTACTAATCTATATTTTACATTACAAACATTTCTTAATAATGAAGAAAAAACTCATTATTACATAATGGTTAATATGAAACTTAATTTAGAAGAAATAATTGAAGCTAGAACTAAATTAGAAGGAATAGGTCTTTTAAAAACTTATATTGGAAATGATAATAATGTAAATAAAGTAATATATGAATTATATAGTCCATTATCAAGTTATGAATTTATTAGTAGTCCAATATTAAATACTTTACTTTTAAATACTTTAGGTAAAAAAGATTATGATGAAATAGTTAATAGATTTAAAATAAATACTATTGATTTAACTACTTATAAAGAAATCACTATGCCTTTTTCAAAAGTATTTCATATATCTACTATTGATGTAAGTGATAATATAGATACTTCAATAGAACAAAAGATAAAAAATAATATTAATATTAAAGCAGATATTAATTTAAATAGTATTATTTCGTTAATACCTGATGATTTATTAAATAAAAAAAGTATTACTAAAGAATTAGTAAATTTAATTAATAATTTAGCTTTTGTCTATAATTTAGATGATTTAGCTATGTCAGAAATAATAATAAATTCAATAGATGATACTAAACATATAGATAAAGAAAAATTAAGAATAAATTGTACAAATTATTTTAATTTTAATAATGAAGGTAAAGTTACAAATGCAATTTATAAAAAACAACCAGAAAATCTTCAAAATAAAAAAAGTGATACATCTAAAAAATCAAAAATTATTTATACTTTTGAAAATGTATCTCCATATGATTTTCTTGCTAGTAAATATGAAAATGGTAAACCATCTAAAAGCGACTTAAAAATACTTGACTATTTAAGTGCTGAACTTGGAATGATGCCAGGTGTTATTAATGTATTAGTAGATTATATATTACGTACTAACAATAATAAACTTACAAAAGCTTATGTAGATGCAGTTGCTAGTCAGTGGATGAAAAGTCATATTGTAACAGTGAGTGATGCAATTTTATTTGCCAAAAATGAATATAATAAACAAAAGAGTATTAAAAAGATTAATAAAAGTGAAGCTCCAAAATGGGTTAATGAAGATGTAAAATCTGAAATAGCTAGTATTGAGGAACAAAACCAAATGTCTAAAATGTTAAAAGAGTTAGTTGGTGAAAAATGAAAAAAATGGATAATGTAATTGAATCATCTTTTCGTGATAAACATTTAGGTGATTTATATGCATCATATATGGATGCTAAAAAAAATGAAAAATTTCAAAAACTAGTTGAACTTTTAAAAGTAGATGATAAAATACTAATGAAATATACATCTACTTTGGAAGAAAGTGCCAATGAATATAATAATTGTTTACACTGTAAATCTATTTCTAATTGTAAAAATAAAGTATGTGGTTATGCATATTTACCTAAAGTAGAAAATGATAAATTAACTTTTAATTATGTTGCATGTAAACGTAAAAGAAAATTAGATAAAGAAACTAGTTTTTCAAAAAATGTATATTTATATGATTTACCAGCTGATATTAAGAATGCTTCAATATCAGAAATATATTTAGAATATAAAGAACGTTTTGATGTCATTAAATATCTTAATGATTTTATTAAAGATTTTGATGCCCAAAAAAATGTAAAAGGTCTTTATTTACATGGGAATTTTGGTTGTGGTAAAACATATTTAGTAGCAGCTTGCTTTAATGAACTTGCTAAGAAAAATTATAAAAGTGCTATTATATTTTGGCCAGAGTTTTTAAGAGATTTAAAAGCATCTTTTCAAAGTGATTTTAAAGAAAAATATGAAAAAATAAAAAAAGTGCCATTACTATTAATTGATGATATTGGTGCTGAAGCAACAACTTTATGGGGAAGAGATGAAATTCTTTGTCCACTTCTTCAATATCGTATGGAAGAACATCTTGTAACATTTTTTACTTCTAATTTAGATATTAAAGAACTTGAAAAACATTTTGAGGTTTCTAAAGATAATGCAGGGGAAGTAAAAGCTAAAAGATTGATTGAACGTGTTAAACAATTAACATGTGATATGGAAATGATTAGTAATAATTTAAGAAAATAGTGAGGTTTTATATGGAATATAAGTTTTCGGCAGCTCAATATAAACAATTAAAGAAAACGATAATTGCTCGTCCAAATTATAGCTTAGAAGAGGTAAAAGAGAGTTTAATGATTCAAAATAATTTTGATTTTCTATATTTATTAGAAAAATCATTATTACGTGAAATTTGCGGAATTAGTTATATTAAAAATGCAATTGATTATAGATGGTTATGTACTTGTTTAAAATATATTATTGAAATAATTTCAAAAGATAGTAAAACACATACATCAGAGCATTTTTATATGATTGAAAGAATAAAAAATAACATTTTGTTTAAAAAAGAAAATGCTCCGGAATATTTACCTAATAATTTAAAATTCTTTTTTGAAGATGTATTAAATATTTTAAAACCTCTTACAAAGATATTAGATAAACAGACAAAAGAAGAAAGAAAAAAGGCAAAAGAAAAAGAAGAAAGTAATAATTTATATCACTTTGCCGAATTACTAATTTATAAATTCAAAAACTTTGATTATTTTTATCAAATTGCGAAAACTTATCCATATTTAATAAATAGTGTTAATGAAAAAAATGTACCTTTAATTGACTCATTGATACGTAAACAAGTCAAAAATTTAAAAAGCCATGGTAATAGAGAAAATATTGAATATTTTTATCGAGTTATAAATTTTATTACAAATTCCAATTATTTAAATATGACTAACAAACAATTAAATGAACTTATGTCATATTTAAAAAGTGAATTATATTATCTTAAAGAACAAGAATTAATTGATAATGAACTTGTTTCTTTTATCGAAGAATTAGTTGGCATATTTAAAGTAAAAACTAAATCTATAGGTGTATCTGTAGATACAAGAGAATTATGTAAAAAATATGATATAAAAGAAGCAAATGATTGTGTAACTTTTAATATTAAGATTCCTCATATATATACACCTAATACTGAAGATTTTACTGATAAAGAAGTTATTACAATGGATTTATCTAAAAATGTTCGAGTATTTGATGATGCCATGTCATGTGAATGTTTAGAAAATGGTAATTTTTTAGTAGGAGTATATATAGCAGATTTAACTGATATAATAATTCCTAATACTGAACTTGATTTTTTTGCTTATAATCGTTGTGAAACAATTTACTTAGAAGATAGAGCAGTTGATATGTTTCCTAGTGAGATAACTAGTAATTATTCACTTCATAGTAAAGAAAATAGAAAAGTAATTGCTTATATGTTTGAATTTACTAAAGATGCAGTATTATATGATTTTAAGGTTAAAAGTGCAATTATAAATGTCAAAAATAATTTAACATTTAGTAATGCTCAAAAATTATATCATTTAAATCATAATAATGATCAAGGTAAAATTATTAGAAATTTAATAAAACTTAGTGAACAACTTGCTAAATCTAATTTTTATAATGAAAATTATCATATTTTAAAAGAAGAAAAAAGAAAATATGAAGAAAAAGATGAATATCATATTAATAATGATTGTAGTAGGGCACTTGCTACATTTATGATACTTGTTAATAGTTCAATAGCTAAATTCTTTGCAGATAATAAATATCCATTTCTTTATCGTGTTAATTCTTCTAATATTGATGAAGAAATGATTAAGAAGTTGCAACATTCAGTATCTACAGAAACACTTCCAAGTGAAATTCATAAATTAATAGATAAATTATATAGTCGTTCTAGTTATTCACATATTAATACAGGACATCATGGATTAGGATTAGCATATTATTGTCATGTAACTAATCCAATTAGAAGTTATGCATCTATTATTACACAACGTATGGTAAAAAAGGAATTTATTAATGGTGGACTTGAAGATGTAGAATTATATAAATATGAACGAATATTGCCACAAGTAGCTTCATATTTAAATAAGACTATAGATACACATAATATATTTGTTGAAGAATATAATAAAATAAAGAGAAAAAAGTAGATTAGTTGTTTACTTTTTTTTGTTTATTTGTTATAATTTATTCGAGTATTAATTACTCCTTGCTTTATTTAAAGCCAGAAGACCATAAGGAGGTGCAAAAATGCGTAAGTATGAAATTATGTTTATCGTAAGACCAACTGTAGGTGAAGATGAATTAAAAAACGTTGTAAAAAGTTTTTCTGATATCTTAACTAGCAATGGTGCAAAAATTACTGATACAACAGAAATGGGACAACGTGAATTAGCATACGAAATTAAGAAATTTAAGAGTGGATACTATTATGTAATTAATATTGATGCTAATGATGATAAAGCTGTTAAAGAATTTGATCGTTTAGCTTTAATCAGTAATGATATTGTTCGTCACTTAATAACAAAAATAGAAATTTAATAAAAAGAGGTAGAATATGAATAGAGTTATTTTAATTGGTAGACTTACTACAAAACCTGAATTACGTTACACTGGTTCAAATCTTCCATATACAAGATTTTCTATCGCAGTTGATCGTACATTTAACAATTCACAAGGTGAAAGAGAAACTGATTTCTTCAATATCGTTGTTTGGAGAAAACAAGCAGAAAACGTTTGTAATTTTTTAAATAAAGGTAGCTTAGTTTGTGTTGATGGAAGACTTCAACAAAGTAGCTATGATGATAAAGATGGAAATAAACGTTCTACAGTTGATGTTGTTGCTGATAATGTTCAATTCTTAGAATCTAAGAGTCAAAGACAAGCAAATGAACAATCTGGAGAAACTACACCATATGATTATCAAGATACAGTTACTAATAATGTAGATATTGAAAATGATCCATTTGGTGATTTAGGTGAAAGTGTTACCATTGATGATAACTTTTTAGATTAGAAGGAGGGTAACAATGGCAGAATTTAATGGATTCCGTAAGAAGAAAAAAGTTTGTCAAATTTGTGCTGGCAAAACTATAACTTATAAAGATGAAATTTTAAAGAAATATGTTAGTAATGAAAAAAGTAGAATTTTACCACGTAGAGCTACAGGATGTTGTGCTGAACACCAAAGATATATAGCTGGTGAAATTAAAAAAGCTCGTTTTATGGCATTACTTCCATATACAGATTAATAACATTGATTAGGACAAGATTAATTATTAATTATTTATAGAAAGCTAATGAAGATGGAAATTTAGTAATAATATAATTAATTACTACCTATGAGTTGAACTCGAAAGAGAATTCCGGTTAATACCGTTATCAAAATTAAGTAAAATAAAGGATGGTACCGTGCTTATGCACTCCTTGGTAGCCATTCTTTTTTTGTTAGGAGATATATATGATAACAATTAATGTTCATAGTTCCATTAAAATTAGTGATAAAAAAATATATTATTTTGATCCATTTAAAATAGAAAATAAAATTGGCGATGCTGATTATATATTTATAACGCATAATCATTATGATCATTATGATATAGAATCTATTTTAAATATAATGAATGAAAAAACTATATTTATTGTTCCAGAATATTTAAAAGAAGATATACAAAAAATTAGTAATAATATTATTTCTGTATTACCTAATAATAAATATAATATTGAAAATTTAAATTTTGAAACAATGCCATCATATAATATAAATAAAAATTTTCATCCAAAATCACAAAATAATGTTGGTTATTTAATTAATATAGATAGTATTTCATATTATATACCAGGTGATACTGATGTAATAAATGAAATGTTAAATATAAAAACTGATATTTGTTTTATACCAATTGGTGGTTACTATACAATGGATTATAGAGAAGCAGCTAATTATATAAATAAAATAAAACCTAAAAAATGTATACCAATTCATTATGGAAGTATTGTTGGAGATGTATCATTAGGTAATCAATTTAAAAATTTAATAGATAAAAATATAGAAGTAGAATTAATGATAAAGTAGGAGGAAGAATATGATAAATATTAAAGAAAATGAAAAATTAAATAAAATGAATCATTCATGTGCTCATTTACTTGCACAAGCTGTAAAACATTTATACCCACAAGCAAAATTTTGGGTAGGACCTGTTATTGAAGAAGGATTTTATTACGATATTGATTTAGGTGATGAAGTAATTAGTGAAGATGATTTTGCCAAAATTGAAAAGGAAATGAAAAAGATTTCTAAAGATGGCAAACGCATTGTAAGACATGAAATTAGTAAAGATGAAGCTCTTGAAATGTTTCAAGATGATCCATATAACATAGATTTAATTAGTCGTATGGATGAAGATGAAACTGTTATTTCATGTTATACACAAGGAGATTTTACTGATCTTTGCCGTGGACCACATGTTGATACTGTTAAAGAACTTAAATATTTTAAACTTCTTAAAACAAGCGGAGCTTATTGGAAAGGTGATGCTAATAACAAAATGCTTCAAAGAATATATGGTATATGCTTTGAAACAGAAGAAGATTTAAATGCTCATTTAGCTGAACTTGAAGAAGCAAAAGAAAGAGATCATCGTAAAATAGGTGCAAATCTTGGAATATATATGATGAGTGATTTAGTAGGTCGTGGACTTCCACTTTATTTGCCAAATGGATTTATTTTATGGAATCAACTTGAAAACTATATTAGAAACAAAGAATTAAAAAGAGGATATTTACATGTTCAAACACCACCACTTGGTAATGTCGAACTTTATAAAACAAGTGGACACTGGGATCATTATCAAGATTCTATGTTCCCTAAAATGGAAGTTGAAGGAGAAGAATTTGTACTTCGCCCAATGAATTGCCCACATCATATGGTAATTTATGGTAATGATATACATTCATATCGTGATTTACCACTTAGAATTGCTGAAATAGCTCGTGATTGCCGTTATGAATCAAGTGGTTCTTTAAAAGGAATTGAAAGAGTTAGAACTTTCTGCCAAAATGATGCGCATCTATTTGTAACACCAGAGCAAATAGAAGAAGAATTCAAAAATGTAGTAAACCTAATATTAGAAGTATATAATGAAATGGGAATTAAA
>JAEETF010000056.1 GCA_016290195.1 Bacilli bacterium
ATCCATTATAAATATTAATGGTTTACTACTGATAGGTAATACTTTATTATTTACTGTAGTAGCAACTACAATTGCTTTTATGTTTGGTAATTTATCAATCAAAAAGGAAGCAATAAGTGGTTTAATGACAGTAATTGCTTTAGGTTCAAGCTTTTTATGTGGTGTATTTGTACCACTTGAATATTTACCAGATGTAGTTATTAGTATTGCCAAAGTACTTCCAACATATTATTTTGTAGATGCCAATAATAAAATAGCTAGTTTAGAAAATATTAATATTGATACTTTAAAACCTATATTAATTAATATGTTAATATTAATATTATTTGCTATTGTGTTTATTATAATCACAAATATAATTAGTAAAAAGAAACAAAAAATAGCTTAATCTTAAAAAGTAGATATAATCTACTTTTTTTGTTATAATATATTTATAGTGGTGGTTATATGAAAAAGAAATATATAATTTATGGCATTATTATTGTTTGCTTATTATCTATTTTTGTTTTATTGAGTTTTAAAAAAAATGATAAAATAATTACTGGTGAATTTAAATATGCTACTAATTTACAAGCAAATGATAAAGTAGGTATTTATTATTATAGTGATCAATATTTTAAAACTTCTAGTTTAAAAATGAATAATCATTTAACTACTATGTCACTTAATTTAACACTTAATATTATACCTTCAAATGAAACAGATGAAATAACTAATATAAAAGACTTATTAGGCCAAATAGGCTTTAAGGATTTAAGATTTTATGATCTTTTAGGAGAAACTACAGCTTATACAATAGGAAATGTAATTGCTCATAAAAAAATTAATAATTTTGATGTAGTTTTAGTGGCAATCAGAGGTGAACGTTATGGTAGTGAATGGGCATCTGATTTCTTGGCTGGCGAAAATGGTAATCATAAAGGATTTGAAGAAGCCAAGAATCAAATAGTTAAACGATTAGATGATTATTTAAAGGAATATGATTTAGATAAAATTAAGATTTGGATTACTGGTTATTCCAGAGCAGGTGCAATT
The DNA here is from genome assembly GCA_016290195.1 of Bacilli bacterium. GTDB lineage: Bacteria > Bacillota_I > Bacilli_A > RF39 > UBA660 > UMGS1045. Next base: position 1,036 of record JAEETF010000056.1, read on the forward strand.
GCTAATTTACTTGGTGCACATATTAATGAACATTTAGATGATTATAATATTAAGGAAGATGACTTATATGTTTATACTTTTGAAGCACCAAATTCTTCATCAAGTGATAAAAAATATAACAATATTTATAATATAACTAATTACAATGATCCAGTAAATTATGTTCCATTTAGAGACTGGAATTTATATTCTAATGGTAATGTAATTGATATTACTGAAGAAAAAACTATAATATTAAAAAAATTAAAAATTAGTTTAACAGATTTTAATATTGAAATTGTTGATAATGGAGAAATGAATAAACAAGAATTTATTAATAAATTTATTGATTTACTTGCTCATAATATTGATCGTAAATTATATACTGAAAATTTAGAAAAACCATTATCTAATATACTAGAACGTATTTTTAAATTAACTGATTTTGAAATGAGTGAACTAACAAGATTAGTAAAAACCACAATTGATAAATTAAAAAATGATAAAGATTTAATATCTATATTTATTGGTTATATTTTTTCAAATAATAGTAATGATAAATTAATTAATAAAATAACTGCAACACTTAAGAGTGTATATGAAACAGAAAATATTAAATTAAGTAAAGATGATTATTTGTTAGTAGAAAATTTAATAGAACCAGCTATTAATACATTTATGCCAATAGTAATGGAAGATTTTATTAATTCTGATGGTAAACTATCTACTATTTTAACATTTGCTTATAATTTAGAAGAGATTATTTCAGAGCATTATTCATCTAATACTTTGAAAAAAATAATGGAAAAAGATTGTTATTATGAAAAGGAGGAATTTTATGAGCATATATGACATTCAAATTCAAAATAGAAAAGGAGAAAATATTTCATTACAAGCATTTAAAAATAAAGTGTTATTAATTGTTAATACTGCAACAGGATGTGGTTTTACACCACAATATGAAGGTCTTGAAACTTTATATAAAAAATATCACGAAAAAGGATTGGAAATACTTGATTTTCCATGTAATCAATTTGGTCATCAAGCACCAGGTACTGATGATGAAATTCATCAGTTTTGTACAGCTAAATATAATACAACTTTTGATCAAATGGCTAAAATCGAAGTAAATGGAGATAATGAACATCCAATTTATACGTTGTTAAAACAACAACAACCTAATGAAGAAGTTAAAGGTCTTAAGAATAAAATGGCTATGAAAGCGATTTCTAAAATTAGTAAAACTTGTCAAAAAAAAGGAGATATTGTTTGGAATTTTACAAAATTTTTAGTTGATAAAAATGGAAATATTGTAAAAAGATATGACCCAACTTTTGATCCTAAAAATATGGAAAAAGATATATTAGATTTATTAGAAAAGGAAAATAATAATGAATAATGTATATGATGTAATTATTATTGGTGCCGGTCCTGCTGGTATGACAGCAGCAATATATGCAAAGCGTGCCAAGAAAAATGTATTAGTGTTTGAAAAAGCTAATTATGGAGGACAAATTATAACTACTAATGATGTAGAAAATTTTCCTACATATAAACATATTTCAGGATTTGAATTTGCTCAAAATTTATATAATCAAATTATTGAATTAGGTGTTGAGGTAAAATTTGAAAAAGTAATTGATATTAAAGATGGAGAAGTAAAAGAAGTAATTACATCAGATAATGCATATAAAACTAAAACTATTATTTTGGCTACTGGAGCTGATAATAGAAAACTAGGAATTGAAAATGAGGATAAATTAACTGGTAAGGGTATATCATATTGTGCAACATGCGATGGTAATTTTTATAAAGATAAAATAGTAGCTGTAAATGGTGGTGGCAATACTGCTCTTGAAGATGCAATTTATTTATCTGAAATAGCCAAAAAAGTATATTTGATTCATAGAAGAGATTCATTTAGAGCAGATGAAATACTAGTTAATGAATTAAAAACTAAATCTAACATAGAATTAATTTTAAATAGTAATATTATTTCATTAAATGGAAATGATAAACTTGAAAGTATTGATATAAAAAATAACGATGGTAATATTTCTAATTTAAAAATTGATGGACTTTTTTTAGCAATTGGTAGAAATCCTGAAAATCAAAATTTTGCTAAAATAATTAATTTAGATGAAAAAGGTTATATTATTGCTTCTGAGGATTGTCATACAAATAAAGAAGGTATTTTTGTAGCTGGTGACAATCGTGTTAAAGATTTAAGACAGCTTGTAACGGCAACTTCTGATGGAGCTATTGCTGCAACAGAGGCAATTAAATATATAAATTCTAAGAAATCTACAAATTTGTAGATTTTTTTAATATTTAGAAGGAATTTAAAATTTTTTTGAGTATATATAATTAGATACATAAATTATCTATTAAGAAAGGACTGATATTTTGAATACAAAAATAAAAATAGATAAAATAAATATGTATAATGATTATTTATTCAAAAGCTTAATAAGAAGTATAGAAGCAAGAGAAATAGTATCATTATTTTTAAGTAGTTTAACAGGAATAGAAAAAGAAAGATTATATAATGCATCATATCAAGCAGGAGAATTACCAAAAAGTAATAAAAATGAAAAAGGAAAAGTAAGTGATATAATAGTAAAAATAGATAGTAGTAATCATATAATAATAGAAATGAATCAGTATTATACTCCAAATATAATAAATAAAAATATAGATTATACATTTAGTGATATAGTACAAAATATAAAAATAAATAATAGATATATAAAAGTATATTTAATAAATATAGATAATTTTAATAAATTTAAAAGAAAAGATCCAATACTATATTTTGAACTAAGCAATAAATATGGAGATATAGAAAGTGAAATGTATAAAAGTATACATATAATACTTCCAAATTTTGTTAACCAGGAGTATACTATAGATAAAGAAGTTACAAAATTCATAAATTTACTAAAAATGAGAAGTATAGAAGAAATGAAAAGTAAATTTAAGAATGAAAAAGCATACTTAAAAGCTATAGAGAAGGTGGAAAAATATATGGAAGATGAAGAATTTATAGGATATTATGATATAGAAGAAAGACGAAAATGGGAAATGAATGAAATGAAACTTGCTGGAATAGAAGAAGGTATGAAGCAAGGTATTGAAAAGGGGATTGAAAAAAGAAATATTGAATTTGCTAAACAACTTAAAGATAAGAAGATAGATATACAAATAATATCTGAAACAACAGGATTATCTATTTCAGAAATAGAAAAATTATAAAAAAATAAGCAATATGCTTATTTTAATTTTTCATAAATTTCTTTAACATCTATCATTTCTTGTTCATTCTTATAGGCAGGTATTAGATGTAAATGATAGTGTTTTACTTCTTGAATAAAACCATTATTTTGAACAAGCTTTAAACCATCTGGGTTTAATTTTATCATAATTTTTTCTTCCATTAATTTTGATATTTTCATAATATGTGATAAAACATCTAAATCAATATCTTTAAGTGCTGTATAATGTTCTTTAGGAATAATAAGCATATGTCCATTAGTAATAGGATTTACATCTAAAAAACATTTAACAATATCATCTTCATATAAAGTATATGCTGGGATATCACCGTTTATTATTTTACAAAAAATACAATCCATATTAATCCTCCTAAAATAATTATACACATTTTAAATAAAAATAAAAAGAAGAATTTCTTCTTTTAATGAATATCTGCGAATATTCTAATATATATTGAGTTAAATATATAAAAAATATACACTTTATATATTTTTTTTGGTAAAATACTAGATGGAGATGATTTTATGCATACACTTAAAATTGAAAATTTAACTGTAACAGCAGAAGAACAAACAATCTTAAAAGATTTTAATTTAGAAATTAAAAGTGGTGAAATACATGCTATTATGGGGCCTAATGGAACAGGTAAGTCAACACTTACTAAAACAATTATGGGTGCTGAAAGATATAAAATTAAAAAAGGAAAAATATTTTTTGATGATAAAGACATTACTAAACTTGAAGTAGATGAAAGAGCTCGTCTTGGTATTTTTCTTGGTATGCAACAACCAATTGAAATAGATGGAGTAACAAATGCTGATTTTTTAAGAACTGCTATACGTGCTCAAAATGATGATAAATTTGAATTATTTCCTTTTATTAAAGATTTAGATAAATATGTAGAAAAATTAAAAATGGACAAAGAAATGATTCATCGTGGCGTTAACAAAGGTTTTTCTGGTGGTGAAAGAAAGAAAAATGAAATACTTCAAATGTATATGTTAAAGCCAAATATTGTTATGCTTGATGAAATTGATTCAGGACTTGATGTTGATAGTTTAAAGATTGTTGGACAAAATGTTATGGAATACTATAAAGAAAATAAACCAGCCATTTTATTAATAACACATTATCAAAGATTACTTGATTATATTAAACCAGATTATGTTCATATTATGAAAGATGGACATATTATTAAAACAGGTGATAGTTCTTTAGTTAAAGAAATAGAAAAAAATGGTTATGAAAAATTAGAGGCATAATATGAGTAAAATTATTATTAGTGATAAAAATATAAATCTTGATAATATTTCTTCTAATTTTGAAATAACAATAGATGAAAAAAATATAATTAGTAAAATAAATGTGGATGTATTAAATACCGATAGATTAGATATTGAATATAATATAACTGATGAAAGAAAAATTAATTTTAATATTAATATTAAAAAAAATGTAGAATTATTATTAGTAGATAAGAAAATTGGTACTAATATTAAAAGTAAATATCAATATGTACTTGATGAAAATGCTAAATTAGTTGTTAATAAAATAAATGACTGTATAAATAATAAAGAATATGATTTAGCTAATTTAAATGGGATGAATGCTAATATAAAATATGTCTTAAAAACTATTAGTAAAACTTCTGAAACATATGATATTAATGTTAATCATAATGCTAATAATACAGTAAGTGATGTTTATACTAGTGGTATAAATATAGATGATGGAGTTTTAATATTTAATATAACAGGAACTGTTCCTAAAGGGAAAATAGAATCAGTTGTAAATCAAAATAATCGTATTATTAATTTTACTAAGAATAAGTGTCAAATTAATCCTAATTTATTAATTGATGAAATGAATTCAGA
>JAEETF010000057.1 GCA_016290195.1 Bacilli bacterium
ATTTTTTATCTTCTACATAACCGTCAATATTTTGTACTTTATCTAGTGCAAGTAAAGTTTTAGTATAAAAATTATTATGAATATCATTTCTGGCCATAGCTTCAGCATTATCAGATAAACTAATTGTAAATATCAAACTAATAATAGTTATAATAAATATATTTTTTAAAATATTAATATTCAAGTATTTATCAATTACTAAAATCAATAATAAATAGAAAGCATAATATCCTATAGCTGTTAAACATATAATTCTTGTTTCACAAGCAATTAAATTCATAATATTAATAATAATTGGAAGTATTAAAATACTAATGATTAATAATAATTTATTAGTATTTTTTTTCATTTTAATTAAATTAATTATAATAGTAATAATAAATATAACTAATAATATAGCATTCATAATATTACGTTTAAAGTATGAATTAATTATTATTGAATCATTAAATAAATAATCAAAGAAATCTTTATAACAATTAATAATACTATTTGGTAAATTAGTAAATGTTTCTATTCCAAAAGAACTAGCACCTTTGTATTCTGCAAATGATCTATGAATTAAAGTCATACCAAGTTTTAAAATAACAAAATAACAAACTAAGCTAATTAATATAAATAGTAAATTTATTATTAAGTCTTTTAACTTTCCTTTTTCTTCTAAAACAGTAATAATAAAATGAATTAGTATTAAAGTAATAGTTATACTTATATAAGCTTGATATAAAGATAATGAACAAATTATGGGAATAATAGCTAATAAGTATTTCTTTTTGATAATAAGTGTAGCTCCTAGAGTAGCAAGGAAAAGGGCAATTGTATAACCATCAAAAAAATAAATATATAGGGCACCATCAGCAATTGTAGGAAATATCACTAAGAATATAGTTATTAATAATATTGGAACTTTTCTTTTAATATTAAATGTATTTTTAATTAAAATAATAGTTAAATATATAAATAATAATCCTATTACAAAAATAATACTTGGTGCAACTAATCCTCCCTTTAATTTATCTAATAAAATTAGTAATGGCCTTCCAAGATCAAATTCCCATCCACCTGAAAAAAAGATAGGACCATTAAATAAACCATCATGACTTAAACAATTGTGCGTTAATAAGAATATATAATTTACAAAGCCAGTAATTAATATTGTTACTAATATCCATAAATCTTCTTTTTTTAAATAATTTTTAATTTTATTAAAATAGTATTCATAGTCTTTCATAGAAATCACCAATGTCATTATATCAAAAAAGAAAACTAAATTAAATTAGTTTTCATATAATATGAAATATTTTAGCTATTCCATTTGTTATAAATGTTGATGAAATAATAGTAGTACCAATTGAACATAAACAAAAACTGATTTTAAGTAATAAATTATTTTTCTTTTGAACAGTATCGATGATATAAAAAATACTTACTATGTATATTAAAATATTATCAATAAATAAAATAATTGTGAATGGAGTACTGATTACTAAGTTATTTAAATTAGCTGTATCATACGTCCAACTATATAACATATTAGTATATTCTAAAAAGCTAAAAATTAGACTAATAAATGTAAGTATAATTAACATTATTTCAATAAATTTTCCAAAATTTTTAATTTCTTTTTTCATTTTACCACCTACTTATTATGTCTATTATAGCACAATTAAATAACAATTCCAAATTGATACAATATTGACAAAGCGTTTGCTTTGTACTAAAATATTGCAAGTGTTTTAATGAAGGGAAAATTAGGTATGCTAAATAAAGAAATTAGAAATAAACGTATTGAAAGAGGAATGAAATTAATCCCAAATGCAAAACAAAATGAATGGCAAAAATGTGTTGATTCATGTACTAAAGGCGTTTATGGGGGATTAGATGTAGATAGTGCATTAGATATAATGGAAGCATTAGATAATGGTACTTCTATTGATGACATAAATCAAATGTTAGAAAACTTGGGTTTAAATGGTTATGCTGATACAGCAATTAGAAATATAGTACTTAGATTTTCTAATGAAGGACCTAAATTTTGGAGAGAAACATCTATATTTGAAATAACACCTGAACAAGAAAAAATACTTGCTGAAATAGAAAACAAAAATAAAGAAATAGCTGAAATTGAAACTCATAATAAATTGAAACCAGAAACTCTTATTTGTAGAGGAATAATGAGCATGAGTAAATCTAAAAAAACAGCTAAAACTAAAAAATATATTGAATGGATAGATGTGGTAGAAAACCGTATACAAGATATATATGAAGGTATGGATGTTGAATGTACGTTAGATATAATGGAAGCGTTAGATAATGGTGCATCAATGGACGAAGTAAAAGAACTTTTTGATAGTTTTAATTGTAGCGGAACAGTAGCTATGATTATTAGAAGTATGGTTGGTCATTTTCATGCTCAAGGTTCACAATTTTGCAAAGAAACAGATGTTAAAAATATTCTAAAAAAATAAAAAGTGATGACTTATTTTAGTCATCATTTTTCATTATATGAGCAGTAATTATAGTATAACTATTTGAATTAATTGTTAATTTAGTATTATTCAATATACAATACCAATTTTTACCTTGCTTATACATATTACAATTTTTGTTAATTATTATATTTTTACAATATGCTACCACATCATCATCAATTTTTAAATTTTTTTTAATTCTTTCAATTCCCATTTTAGTGGTATGAAGTTTATTGATGTTTATTAATAAATCATTCATTGTTTTTCTCCTTTTTAGATTGATGCATTATTTATTACAATTAATCTTTGTAGTAATTAATTTATTTTAGAATCTTGGTCAATATATTCATTCAGATAATCTATCCATTCATTTGCATTTTCTTCATAAAAAAATTCTTTTAAAAAATAAATTACAAACTCATATCTTTTTAAAGCTTCTTTTTTCCCAGTTTGTGTTAACATATAATTTTTTAGTTTTAATATTTTTTCAAATATATGATTTACTGATGTTCCATTTTTTTGCACTTTATATTCTTTATAATTCATATTTAAATTGGGAAATATATTTTTATCAAAAAAAACATTATTATGACTTATATTATAATGATATGTTCTTAATATTCCAGTGGCACCCATTCCATCTAACATATCAGCATCTGATACTATTTTTGCTTCTATGATTTGTGGAATTATGCCTTCTAATCTTTTACTAAAACCTATAGTTTTGATTGAATTAATAATAATATTTTTTTCTATATCGTTAAAACTTGTCTTTTCTAATATATTTTTAGTATTAGCCAATGAATCAGCACATTTATCACCGAATAATTTATAATCATCAGCATCATGTAATAAGGCAATAGCTTTAACTAATTCAATATTAGATTTTTCTTTTTTTGCAATATTAACTGAAAGACTTAAAACTCTATTTATATGATCTATTCCATGACCTGAATTATCAAAACTAAGTAATTTAGTTACTTCATTTTTTATTATCTCAATATTATTCATAAAAGCTCCTTTGATTTATTATATCATTAAAATTTGAATAAATGTATTGAATATGATATTATTTTATTAGGCGAGTGTATTATGACTTATGATAAAAAAATAGAAGAGATTAAGAATAATGGTTTTGAATCTATTGAAGAATATTTAATTTATTTGGATGTTATGCAAAGAGCTGAAATTTTATCTGCTTTAAGTAATGATAGAGATGAAGTTTTTTTGGAAAGTATGTGTGCTTCAAAAACTAAAACTCAATTTTTAGAAATATTTAAGGAAATGGGTTTGATTGGCGTTTTAAATAGTTTACTTGTGATGAATCCAGATCAAAGACAAAAAGAAAGAGAAAATTTTTTGCTTGAAGTATTTCCTTGTATGGTAAATAAAAGTGTTAATATAAATAATGTAAAATAAAAAGTTATTCTATTATATTGGAATAACTTTTTTTATGAAAAAAATAAAAAAACGAACTTAAAAAGTTCGAGTAATTTCATATGGTGGAGCTGAGGAGAGTTGAACTCCTGTCCAAAAATATCTCACAAAAAGCTTCTACAAGTTTAGTTAGTTAAAATTGTCCAAATCAGTATAATAACTAACAATTAACTAATTTGTAAGACTATGATTGTTCATTATAACTTATAGTCATCATTATAATATATCCCGCTAAATCGCGCCCTTTTAAATTTCCACGGGAGAGAAATAAAAAAGAGCTGTATTTGCTTAAATCCTATTAAGCGAAAGATGGAGTTAAAGCTCCACTAAATACATTTTTAGTTTTGTTTGCATTTATTTTTGTTTGCACTTAACGTGTGCCTCCGACTTGCCACTTAGAGCCTAATATTTCTGTCGAAACCAAAACAGCCCCATGTGTTATTATTATATGCAAAAAAAGAAAAATATGCAACTATATTTTTCCTTTTATATATTTTTGTAAGTCACGTTCTTGATCACGTTTTTTAATTGCTTCACGTTTATCAAATGTATGTTTTCCTTTAGCAAGTGCTATTTGAAGCTTTGCAACTCTATTTTTGAAATATAATTTTAATGGAATAATGGTTAAACCATTTTGTTCGATTTTATCTCTTAGTTTTAAAATATCTTTTTTATGAAGTAATAGTTTTCTAGTTCTTGTTTCTTCATGATTAAAAATATTACCAAAATCATAAGCACTTATATGCATATTTAAAATAAATAGTTCATTATTTCTAATAATACAATAACTATCTTTTAGATTTGCTTTTCCAAGTCTTATTGATTTAATTTCTGTTCCTTTTAAAACAATACCTGCTTCGTAAGATTCTAATATTTCATAATCAAATTTAGCTTTTCTATTTATAATTTCTATCATAAAAATCTTCCTTTTCATTATTTATTATATCTTACTTTAAACTTGTTTACAATAAAATTGAAATTTGCGTGAAATTTTTACTAAACAATTGAATGATTTATGAAGGTATGCTAAAATTTATAATGTGGTGATAATATGAAAAAGAAGAAGGTAAAAAGTTTTTCGACTAAAGAAGTTGCTTTTTTAGTAATTGCAACTTGTATTATTAGTTTTGGTATGGCTATGGCTATTAGAGGTCATAAACAAACTAAAGTAAAATATGTTGAAGATGAAAATTTAGCAATGCTTTTAGAACAGTATAATTTTCTTACTAATAACTATGTAGAAAAAGCTGATAAAGAAAAAATAATTAACGGGGCTATAATGGGAATGTTATATTCATTAGATGATCCATATGCTGAATATTATGATGAAACTTCTTCTGAAACATTTAATGCTAGGATAAATGGTAGTTATGAAGGTATTGGTATAGAGTTTGTGAGATTAAATACTGGTGAAGCTTATATACTTAGTGTATTTAAAAATTCTAGTGCTGATATTGCTGGTATTAAAAAGAACGATATAATAACTAAAGTTGATGATAAAGCACTTAGTGAAATGGATAATGATGAATTTCTAAATTATATTAAAGGAAAGAATAGTGAACTAAAACTAACAGTTTTGAGAGAAGCTGAAGAATTAGAATTTAAGGTTCAAAAATCACATGTTGTAATTGAGTCTGTTGAATTTAAATATATTGATGGTTATGGTTATATTAAGATTAATACATTTGCTTTAAATACATATTCACAATTTAAATATGCGTTTGATAGATTAAATGAAAAACAAATAAAAGGACTTATCATTGATTTGCGTGATAATGGTGGAGGTCATTTGTCAGTTTCTGAAGATATATTATCATTGTTCTTAGATGATGATAAAGTTTTATATCATATGATGAATCAAACTGATAGAGTAATTGTTAAATCTAAAGGAAATATTGATTATAAGAGACCTATTGCAATTTTAATTAATGGTAATAGTGCTTCAGCATCAGAATTAATTGCTTCAGCATTAAGTGAACAATTAGGTGCTACATTAGTTGGTGAAAAAACATATGGTAAAGGAACTGTTCAAAAATTAATTAATTTACCAAATGGAACTCAATATAAAGTTACAACTGATAAATGGTTAACTTCAAAAGGTGTATATAATGAAGGAAAAGGTATTGCACCGGATATTGAATTTGTTGGCACTTCTGATGAAGAATATATTAAAAAAGCTATAGAGGCAATTGAAAAGAAGAATGGATAATTCTTCTTTTCTTATATATATAAGGTTTGGCAAATTTATAAAAAAGTATTATAATGGGTAGGAGAGGTGAAATTATGGCAAATTTACAAGTTGGAGATAGACTTCAAATACAATGTTATAAGCATAATGGAAAAGTTCACCGCGTTTGGGATGAAGCAGTGCTTCTAGATATAAAAAAAGATTATATGGTTTTTGGTAATAATAAAACTTTAGTTACAGAATCAGATGGTAATAAATGGAAAACTAAAGAACCAGCCGTAATGTACTTTTTTAAAAACAAATGGTTTAATGTTATAGCACAATTAAAAAAAGATGGCATATATTATTATTGTAATATTGCCACACCATTTATAATTGAAGAAGGTACAATAAAATATATTGATTATGATTTAGATTTACGTATCTTTCCAAGTGGTGAATATAAGATATTAGATAAACTCGAATATAAGTATCATAAAAAGAAAATGAATTATTCAGATGAACTTGATGAAGTGGTTAGAGGTTCACTAAATGATTTGATAAATGAATATGAAAACAAGTGGTATATATTTGACGAAAATAAGAATAAAGAGTATTATAACAAGTATTGCGAATGCCTAGATTTACATTTATAATGTTAAATTTTAAAAAAAATCGAAAAAAGTAAAAAAAGGTGTTGACAAGGGAAAAAGCATTTGATATATTAGTATTGCTATTCTGAAAAAGGAAAGCAAAAAAGAAGACAAATGATCTTTGAAAACTGAGCAAAACGTCAATTCAAAAGCTAGA
>JAEETF010000058.1 GCA_016290195.1 Bacilli bacterium
GTCACGCACTTCAACGCCAGCTCTATCTCTTGAAAGTCCACCAGGTCCTAAAGAAGATAATCTACGTTTATTTGAAAGTTCCGCAATTGGGTTTGTTTGATCCATGAATTGAGATAATTGGCTACTTCCAAAGAACTCTTTCATAGCAGCAGTAAGTGGTCTAATATTAATAAGTGATTTTGGTGTAACTTCACCAATATCTTGTGTAGACATTCTATCACGAATTACTCTTTCAATACGTGATACACCTACTCTGAATTGATTTTGCATAAGTTCGCCAACTTGACGAACACGTCTATTTGATAAGTGGTCAATTTCATCATAATTACCAATACCAATTAATAAATTTAAATAGTATGAAACAGATGCATAAATATCTGAAATAGTAAGTCTCTTAACATCAATAGTTTGATCATTACCAATAATATTTATTATCTTAGATTCATCACTAGGATCATATACTTTAATTACTTGAACACGATTATAAGTATCTAATTCTTCATTAACTGGTACTTCTTTAACACCATAACCAGTATTTAAAGCATCTTTTAATTTTTCTAATATATCTTTAGTAATTACAGTATCTTTTTCAAATATAACTTCACCTTCAACAACAATGTTTTCAGCAAGTTTTGTTCCTAATAAACGATCAGCAACATTTAGTTTTTTATTAAATTTATATCTACCAACTTTAGCCAAATCATAACGGAATGAATCAAAAAATCTTGTAATTAATTGGTTCTTAGCACTATCAAGTGTAGAAGGTTCACCAGGTCTTAATTTTGAATGGATATCAATAAGTGCTTCATCAGTATTCTTATTAGTATCTTTTTCAATAGTTTTCATCAAATAACTATCTTCACCAAATAAATCAATAATATCTTGATCATTTGAAAGGCCAATAGCACGTAAAAGTGTTGTAACAGGCACTTTTCTAGTTCTATCAATACGTACATAAATAACATCTCTGGCATCAGTTTCAAACTCAAGCCATGTTCCACGTGTTGGAATAATTTGAGATGTAACTACTAAGCGTCCATTTTTATCTATATTTTTAGTAAAATAAACACTTGGAGAACGTACAAGTTGTGAAACAATTACACGTTCAGCTCCATTGATAATAAATGTACCTGAATCAGTCATAATAGGCATATCGCCTAAATAGATTTCTTGTTCCTTTACTTCTCCAGTTTCCCCATTAAAAAGTCTAGTTTCTACTTTTAATGGTGCAGCATATGTTGCATATCTTTCTTTACAACCCTTAATAGAATAACGAGGTTCTTCAAAAGAATAATTTCCAAATTCTAACGTCAAATTACCAGTAAAACTAACTACTGGCGAAATATCCTTAAAAACTTCCTCTATTCCTGTTGTAATAAAATTGTCATAAGACTTTTTTTGAATCTCTAATAAATTAGATAATTCAATTGCATTTTTAGTTTTTGCATAACTTCTTCTTTCACGGTGATCACCAAATTTTTTAACTGTATAAGCCACAATTTCACCCCTATAACTATAATAATAAAAGCATATAAACGTATAAAAAAAGTATACGTCACCAATTTATAATTTTATCAAATATATAACAACTTGTCAATCAGTATAAGCACAAATTATGTAAAATCCTTTATCTTTTTTTATAATTTCAGCTTTATACTTTTCATTTAAATCTCGAAGCACACTTTTAGCCCCTTGATCTTTATTAATTACAAAATATAATTTACCATTTTTACTTAAATGTTCTATTGAACCAAATAATATTTCATATAGTTTTTCCTTACCTACTCTTATAGGTGGATTAGTAATAACATAATTGTATTTTTTATCTATATTACTAAATACATCACTATAAAATATATTAGTACTTACTCTATTTAAAGAAGCATTTTTTATAGCCAGTTTTAAACTACGTTCATTAACATCAATCATATCAACATTAACTTTATATTTTTTCTTTAAATATATTCCAATTGGTCCATACCCACAACCAATATCAAGTACATCACCCGTTATATTATCTGGTAAATTTTCAAGCAAAACTCTTGTTCCAAAATCTAAACCTTTTTTTGAGAACACACCATTATCAGTCATAAATACAAAATTTATATTATTAATAATAACGGTCTTTTCTTTCATCTCACTTTTTAAATTTTTATCATTTTCAAAATATTGCGACATTTAAACCCTACTTTACTAGCACTTTTTCTTTATCATAATCAGTTTTAATCATTTCAATAATAGTATTAAGTTCATCATCAGTAAACTGGAGCATGTTTATATTGTACTTATTCAAATATTCTTCCATACTATGTTCAGTAAGTCCTTTTATAACTATTGCACTATGATTTATAATACTACCATTTTCTTCATCAACTTTAATAACACACTTATTGTTTACTATTTCATAATAACCATAACAACTTTCTTCGATATGTTGTTTTTTTAAAAAATGAATTACACTTTTATCTTCGTATTCAAATTCTAACATACGATAATCATTAACTAAGTCTTGATAGCTAATTCCTTCTTCTTTTTGTTGTTCTTCAAAAGCACATCCACTGCACATAAGAGTAAAAGTAAGTCCCAAAGAAAAAGCATTAATATTAATTTTTTTTAAATTCATAAACCCACCTGAATTTTATAAACGATTAAAGCCCATACTAATTTTTCAATTAGTACAGGCTAATAAATTTGTTAATAAATTATTTTAATTCAATTGTTGCGCCAGCTTCTTCAAACTTAGCTTTCATTTCTTTAGCTTCATCAGCAGATACATTTTCTTTAACTACTCCACCGTTATCAGCGATAGCCTTAGATTCACCTAATCCTAAACCAGTGATTTCTTTGATTAATTTGATAAC
>JAEETF010000001.1 GCA_016290195.1 Bacilli bacterium
TATTGGAAGGAAATTTCTTAAGAAATTAATAAGTCTTAAAGCTTCAGGATAATATGGACTAGTTTCACTTACAGAAAATAATAATGGTTCAGCATATATTTTTAATACACTTATTTCATAAGTTAATGCTGAATTAATTATACAATCAATATCATCTTGGAATGGGAAAATATATTTTTCTTCTCCTTCACGAATTTTCTTCCATTGTTTTAAAGTTTCACTAGCATTATATCCACGATATTTATTATCTCTTACAATACGACGTAGTTTTCTAGTATCACTAGTAAATATACGATTATGTGTATCAACATTAAGTTGTGTAAGTGGACTTATATATATTTTATACTTTTGTTTTCTATCAATAGATAAAGTTAATTTATCATTTAAAGCATGTAATCCTTCAATAATTATAATATCTCTATCTCTAAGTTTAATAGCTGATTTATGATATTCACGTTTACCAGTAGCAAAATTATAAGTTGGCATTTGAACTTCTTCACCATTTATAAGTTTTAATAAATGTTTATTGAATAATTCAACATCAATTGCATTTATTGATTCAAAATCTGGTTCGCCATTAGCATCCAGTGGTGTT
Source organism: Bacilli bacterium (assembly GCA_016290195.1). Lineage (GTDB taxonomy): Bacteria > Bacillota_I > Bacilli_A > RF39 > UBA660 > UMGS1045. The sequence goes on from JAEETF010000001.1 coordinate 596, forward strand.
TTATCACGATCAAAGAAATAATCATCAATAGAAACACTAATTGTATGAATACCTTTACTTTTAATATAAGATTCTAATTTTTTAGAAGTTGTTGTCTTACCACTAGATGATGGTCCAGCAATTAAAACTAATTTAATTTTATCTACATTTTTATTTATTTCATCAGCAATTACATTTAATTGATTATTATAACATAATTCAGATATTCTAATAATTTCATCATAATTACCAGTTGTTACTCTTTCATTTAAATCAGCAGCATTGCTAATACCAACCATGTTACCCCATTTAGTATATTCTAAAAATGCCTCAAAGAATTTTTCATGATGTTTATAATCTAAAGTAATTTCTGGATTATATATATCAGGATAACTAAGTACAAGACCATTATTTTTAATATAAGTGAATTTAAAGTCATCAATTACAGATGTACTATAAGGCATTTCTCCATAGAAATAATCATAAATATCATCTAAACGATATAAATTAATATAGGTATTACTAATATATTTTAATACTTTAACTTTATCTGGCATATTACGTTTATGAAAGAATTTAATAGCATCTATTCTAGAAACACTAAGTTTCGTAAATATTAAATCTTCCTTAGCGATGTTTTTCATTTCAGCAGTAAGCTTTGAAACAGCATCAGGTCCTATTTCCGCATTATTTATTTCAAAGTAAAATCCTTTATCAATAGAATGCTCTATAACAACACGACTATCTTTACCATATACACGATTAACTGCTAATATAAGCATAAACTGAAGTCCACGACTATATATAGAATTACCTACAGAAGAACTTCTATCATAAAAATCAATATCACAATTTTTAGATAAATGTTCGCTTAAATCACAAATATCGTTATCCACTTTTGCTGCAACAATAGGAAAACTAAATTCTGATTGAAACTTTTTACTTATTTCTAATAAAGTATCATCAGTATCAAATTCTTCTACTCTAATATTTTTATAAGTTGCCTTTACTATTTTCCCCATATTTATTCCTCCTATACTCTATATTATATTGTACCAAAAAACATTTATTTTGTCACATTATTTAAAGTATAAAACGTTTTATTTACACTATTATATTAATAGAGGTGATAATATGGCATTAGTTCCAACAGTAATTGAAAAATCAAATAATGGTGAAAGAGTATATGATATATACTCTAGATTATTAAAAGATCGTATTATTATGTTAAGTGGTGAAATAGATGATGTGAGTGCAAATATAATTATTAGCCAATTATTATATTTGGATTCATTAAATAATGAAGATATAAGTATTTATATTAATTCTCCTGGTGGTAGTGTAACTGCTGGTATGGCAATATATGATACTATGAATTTTGTTAAAAGTGATGTTTCTACTATTTGTACTGGTATGGCTGCTAGTATGGCTGCCTTTATATTATCTTCAGGGAAGAAAGGAAAAAGATTTGCTCTTCCAAATAGTGAAGTTATGATTCATCAACCACTTGGTGGTGCTGAAGGTCAAGCAACAGATATTAAAATTGCAGCAGAACGCATTTTAAAGTTAAAAGATAAACTTAATAAATTACTTGCTAAAAACACTAATCAAAGTTTAAAAAAAGTAGCGACCGATACAGAAAGGGATTACTTTCTAGATTCTAAAGAAGCTTTAGAATATGGATTAATTGATAAAATACTTTGAAATATTATATTAATATTTTTTTTATTAATTCTATTTTAGGTTTTATATTAGAAACAATTATAAACCATAATAATTCAGGTATACTATTTGGACCATGGACACCAGTATATGGAATTGGTTCTATTATTATTACTATTATATTTATTTTTTTAAATAAGAAAATAAAAAATAATATTCTAAAATTTATTATCTTCTTCATTAGTATATCTATTATTCTATCCATTATTGAAATGATAGGTGGCATCTTAATCGAAAAGATATTTGGTATTACTTTTTGGAATTATGAAAATCATAAATTTAATATAGGTAAATATGCATCAATTGAAATGAGTCTTATTTGGGGATTAGCATCATTTATATATATTTTATTTTTAAAAAAATTAATAGATAAAATAGAAGTAAAAATCCCCAAAATAATAACTTATATTTTAACTATATTATTTATTATTGATAATATTATAACTTTAATTATAAAATAAAACCTTTGTATACCAAAGGTCTTATTTTTTTGAATTTTAAATGTTGTAGGAAGTGGTTTACTAATAGCAAGTCCTCTTACAATCATTTTTCTTGTCACCATTACCAAACTTCATATTTTCCATATTAAATTTATAAACAACTTATAGCAAAATTATATAAATAATAAATTTTTATAAAATCACTTAATTATTATCACTTGCTCATTTTTATAATTTTTTTACTTTTTGACTACCTTTATTTTGGTATTTTTCAACAAATTCGTCAACACTCCATAATTTATTACTTTCTGGTGAATTATTGGAAAGACAATTATTAATGTCTAAAGTTCCTTTAGTTTTTGTTGTAAGTAATAAGTCTCTAATATTTTGTTTTAATTCACTAATTGCCATTTTACTTCTTCCTTCTATAAACAACTCACTTGCCAAAAATTTCAAATTTGTTACACTTAATTTATCCAAATTGTTTGCAAGATCATTAAAAGCAAAAGTTAAGCTAGGTATCATACTACTCGAAGTACCAAATCTAAATCTTCCATATCTTGTAGCATTATTATCCAGCATTATTAGCATAAAAGATGAATTATCTGAAATATTAAAATCATTAAGCTTTAAGTAATCAACTTTTATTTCATTACTTAATACCAATTCATCACAAAGATGATAATAGTCAGTATACTGACTTAATTTATAATTTTCTTTTTTATCAGATTCTATGTAACTTGATACAAAAAAATGACTATTACTATCTTCATCATATTCAATAATAAAACCTATATTATTATCAAGTACTTTTAATATTTGATTATCATTTAATCTTCTTATTATGAATATCATTTTGTCTTGATCATATTCAATACTATATTGTTTTTTATCATATTGCAAATCTATTGATACTTCAGTATTATCCCTATTAATCAATATTTTATCCATACAAAACACCTCAATTAATTTTCAAATATTGTAGCATTTCATTAAAAATTAATCAATTACTTTTTTTTAATTATAAAAATATATCATAAAAACTAAGGAAATTTCCTTAGTTTTTTATTTACTTAATATACTAATTATTTACCTTGGTAATTTCCACCTAAGTGTTGTTCACCCATTTGAACTAAACGCTTAGTAATTTCACCACCTACTGAACCATTAGCTCTTGAAGTAGCATCTGGACCCATTTTAACACCAAGTTCGTTAGCTATTTCATATTTCATTTGTTCAATAGCTTGTTTAGCACCTGGTACAACGAATCTACTAGTTGATTTATTATTCATTTTTTTCACCTCCTGTACACTTATAGAATGTGTACAATTGGTAAAATCATACTTTTTTTTAATTGGTAATTTTTGGTTTATAATAAATCATTTTTTGATAAAGTATTTACATTAATAACTTCTATATTATTAATACATTCTTCAACTAATTCTTTGTAATCTAATCTTTGTTCAAAATCAATACATTTTTGAATAACTGGATTAATAACTGGATGCTTTGGCACAAAAATAGTACAACAATCCTCATAAGGTAATATACTAGTTTCATATGTATTAATTTTCTTTGCTATATCAATTATTTCAAGTTTATCTAAACAGCAAACAGGTCTTATTACTGGGAAATTAGTAACACTATTTATTGCCATCATACTGCTTAATGTTTGACTAGCAACTTGTCCTACACTTTCCCCATTAACTATTACTTTGAATCCTTTTTTCTTAGCATATCCTTCAGCAATACGATACATCATTCTTCTCATAATAGTAATAACATAATCATCTGGTACATTTTTATAAATTTCTTCTTGTAATTTAGTAAATGGTACTACATGAAGTTTAAAATTGCCACTATATTCATTTAATACTGTACTAAGTTTAATAACTTTTTCTTTAGCCTGTAAACTTGTATGTGGAGGCGATTCAAAATATAATCCATTAACTGTTATTCCTCTTTTCATAGCAAGATAACCAGCAACAGGGCTATCAATACCCCCACTTAGCATTAAAATACCTTTACCTTGGACACCAACTGGATAACCACCACTTGCTTTTATTTCATTTAAATAAATATATGTTGCATCTTCACGAAGTTCTAGACTTACTAATACTTCTGGATTATGTACATCTACACTACAGTTTATATTTTTTAAAACATAAGCTCCTATTTTTCTACTTATTTCTAATGAATTCATTGGAAATGTTTTATCAGAACGATTAGTTTCTACTTTAAAAGTTTTAAACTGCATATTTTTTAAAATAGAAACAACTTTTGCTCCAATATCATCAATATTATTATCTACTTTTTCACATATAACTATACTATATATACCAAATATTTTTTTTAATTTTTCTATAACTACATTTAAATCATTTTCATCTACTTCTATAAACATTCTTACTCTATTTTTAATAATTTTATGATTTATATTTAATAATGAATTATTAATATTATTAGTAAGCATATTTATAAATAGATTTCGATTATCTTTTTTAGTTGTAAGTTCTCCATATTTTATTAATATTAATTTTTGCATACCTCACCTACATTTTTGTCTTCACTACATAATTTTGTCTTAAATAATCAAATAATTTTTGATGTTCTTCTGCATATGGTACAAACCTTGGATCATGATTAATTAGACATTTTTCAAAATAAAATGGATCAATATAAGCAACATTTACTACTTCTTCCATTTGAAGCTTAGCATGTTCCAAATCCAAATCATATTGTAACAAATAAACGTCATCATGTACATGCAAAATTCCATATTTTGAATTTTGATTTCTTTTTATAGAAAATAAATATTTTAAATCACTATCTTGAACATCAATATTTACTTCTTCTTTTAATTCTCTTTTTGCTGCATCAAGACTAGATTCACCAGCTCTAACATGACCAGCAACAGAAATTGCCCATAGTCCTGGAAATGTTTCTTTATCAAATGCACGTTGTTGAATTAATAGTTTACCTTCAGAATTCATTATCCAAATATGAGCGCTAAGATGCCATGAACCTGTTGAATATATTAATCCTTTACTTCGAACAATATGCATAGGTTGTTTATCCTCATCATATACATCAATATATTCCATAGTTTGCACCTCCTAATTTTATTATAACAAAAAAGAAGAAAACTAATAGTTTTAATTTTCTTCTCTATGTAAACAATTGTCAATTATTATTACCATATAGATTAAGTAATTTATCATAAATACCGGGTTCTACTCTATTAAGAGAACCAATTGTAATTTCAAGAGCCTTTTTATAATCACCTTTAAAGAATAATGATTCTGCCATTAATAAATTCTTATCTAAATCATCTCTACTACTTCTATAACGATTACCATATACAATTGCCATTTCAGCAAACATTGCAGTTTTAAGCATTTCATTTGTTTTACCATATAGTTTCAATACTAAATCACGAGCTGTATCAACACGAGTATTTAATACTTCAATAGTAATAGGTTTCTTTTCAAGTTCATTAACAATTTCTTTAATAGCAGCTTGGGCTTCTTTAAGTTCAACAATATAACTTTTAGTAATTACTGGTAAATTATATTCGCGAAGTTTAAGCTTAGATTTTTTCAAAATTTGTTTTATTTCATCAAGTTGTTGTCTTGCTCTAACTTCATCATCACGCATACTACCAATTGAATCAAGCATAACGTCTAATCTTTCTTCAATAACTGATAATTTAACTGTTAAATTTTCAATTTCTTTAGTAAGTTTAGAATAAGCAAAATTACTATTATTAATTTGTCTATTTAAATTAACATAATCATTATTTAAATCTTTAACATCATTTTTAATTGTTTCAAGTTCACTAATATCACTATCTGATAAATTATACATCTTTTTAACATCATCAATTTGTGAAAAAATTTCTTCCATTAAACGATTTGTTTTATCCAGTTTACTAGCAAAAATATTATTACAATTTTCATATGTTTCTCTAGTAACTTTTTCTTTATCAAAATCATTATATAGTGATTCAAAATATTGAACTAATACTTTTAATTCAAATAAACTATCTTCTAAGTTTAAAACTTTGCATCTATCAAGAACATTAGCGATTTTCTTTTGAGCTTCTTCAATATTGTATTCAACATTTAAATATCCTAAAGGATAACCACGTTCAACCATTTTTTGATATATTTCTGTAATTTCTTTAATCTTATTTGGTAATACTGATGTTGCAAGAAGTACAATAGATGGTACTTCATCAGTAACTACTTTCATATGATTAAGCATTTCTTCAATAGCTAATATAAGTGGAGCAACTTCATTATAAGCATTATTTGCCATTATTGTTTCAAAGTCTTCAAATCTTTTAGCAATATTTTCAAATTGCAAAGCAACTACACTTGCATATTCACCATAACTACCTTGTTCAGATGTAAATTTTTCATATAATTCACGATATTTAGTTTTTAATCCTGTAATAACAGAACGATTTCTTTCTTCACTAGAAGTTACAGCTTTAATTTCATTAAGTAAAAATTCTGAACTAGTACGTACTTTATATATTTCCATTTCTAGTTTAGCTATTTTATACATAGCACCTTTATAATCCATTTGTGAAAGTGCATAATCAGCTTCCAAAATCATATCAGTAATTTTAGGAATATGACTAGATTTAATAGTATCTAATCTCTTTTTCCACTCATCATACATTACACTAATTTTTTCATTATTTAAATATGCCTCAAGTTTTGATAATTCCATCATAATTGGAGCACTATCAATCACATTTTTTTCAACCTCTAAATTATTCAAGGTTTTCTTATACTTTTTGTTTTTACCTGCTTGGATTACAGACAAAACAATACCAACGGTAATACTTGAAGCAATAAAAATTGTAATAACAATCAAGATAGCACCATCCACGTATAATCACCTCTATTATAATGATATCACATTTTTCGACATTTTTTTAGTCTTTTTTTTAAATTTTAAAAAAAAGATAGAAATCTATCTTTATTTAAATATACTTTTCCATATAGAATTAACAACTTTAGTAGTTGCTTTATTAACAAATTTATTACCTACTTGTTTAACAATTTTATTTGATTGCTTATCAAGTGCTTGTTTTCTTTTTTCTTCTTCTTTAGCTTTTAATTTAGCCGTTTTTTCTTGTTCTTTTGCTTCTTCTTTTAAACGAATAGCCTCTAATTTTTCATTTTCAATTTGTTCTCTTGCAGAATCAACCATTTCACTAGCAGATATTTCATTTACTTCATTTTCATATTTCATATAAATACGGCTTTGTCTAATAACAGCTTCACGATCACTATCACTAATAGTTCCCATTAAACTTTGTGGTGGAAGAATAGATGCAACTTCACAAACACTTGGTTCACCTTTTTCATTTAAAAATGATACTACAGCTTCACCAGTAGCTAGATTACGAATTGCATCTTCTGTTTTAAAATTAGGATTTGCTCTAAAAGCATTAGAAGCAGCTTTAATTGCCTTTTCATCACTTGGAGTATAACTTCTTAGTACGTGTTGCACTTTATTACCAAGCTGAGCAAGTATTTCATCTGGAACATCACTAGGTGATTGTGATATAAAGTATACGCCAATTCCCTTACTTCTTATTAATTTAACAATTTGTGTAATTTGTTTAATTAAATGACTAGACATTTCAGAAAAAATTAAATGTGCTTCATCTAAACATAATACTAATTTTGGTTTATCAAGATCTCCAACTTCTGGCATATTATCATATAAATTATTTAAAAGCCATATTAAAAATACTGCATAAAGAGTTGGTTTTTTAAATAATTCTTGGGCATCTAATATATTGATAAAACCACGTCCATATTGATCATATTGCATTAAATCAAATAAATCTAAACTTGGTTTACCAAAGAAATTATCTCCACCATCTTGTTTAAGTGCTAATAAATTTCTTTTAATTGAGCCAATACTTTGAGTTGTAATATTACCATATTCACTATTAAATCTATCTTTATTTTCAGAAACAAATGTAAGTAAATCATTTAAGTCATTTAAATCATTTAGTTTCATATTACTATCTTTAGCAATCTCAAAAGCAATAGCTAAATTACCTTCTTGAGCATCGCTTAGATTAAGCATTCTAGATAAAAGTCTTGGACCAATATCTGCTATAGTAGTTCTAATTGGATGTCCATTTTTCTTAAAAACATCGAAAAAATTAACTGGAAAAGCTTGATGTTTAAATCCTTCTAGTTTTAATTTTTCAATACGATTATATATATTTTCATTTGCTACTCCCATTTTACATGTACCAGCTAAATCGCCTTTAACATCTACAAGCAAAACTGGTACAGATGCACTAGAAAATCCTTCTGCCATAACTTTTAAAGTAATAGTTTTACCACTACCACTAGCACCAGTAATTAATCCATGACGATTTGCCATTCTAGGAAGCAAATATAATTCACTACTATCGTTTTTAGCCATTAATATTTTATTATTTATATACATAACTACACCTCTATTAAAAGTATAACATAAATTTATTTTTTTGTATAAACTTTATCATATATATGATCATTATCAATTATTACTATTTCACCCTTTGGTAAAATAATATTGGATTCTTCATTTTTTATATAACCAGTATCGGCATATATAGGATATTTATAATATGTAGTATTTGGTTTTATTAATTTTCCTATATTATCAATACTTGGATCATTCCACTCTTTACCTTTTTTCTTAAATTCTTCAATAATATAATCAAGATCATTATCATTAACATCTAAACTAGCTCTTTCAGTAATTTCAAAACATATTTTTTCATTATCTATTAATATTTCTTTACGTAGTACTGGTTTTAAATATCGTTTATCGTCCATTATTCTAAATGTTTCTCTTCTACCTATTTTTATAATTTTATCTCCTATCATTAAACATCTAGCACCACTACCATCAATAAAAATAATATCACTAATATTCTTTTTTTCATATTTAAGTATGTCACTACAAATATATATTAAAAATTTTAGTATGGCCAAATCATAATTAATATTTAACTCTTTAAATATTTTATTTTTGCATATATCTTCTATACTAAGTTGAGGATTACAATCAAGTCTATTTTTTATTAACATTCTTTCTTCTAAATTTCTGCTTTTATAATTTATTAAATTAATAATACTCAATTGATTAATAATTTTTTTCAAATTATTTTTCATATATTCTTCTATAAATTGCTTATTATTTTCAAAATAATCATATAAATCCATACGGAATAATTCATAATCACTTATTTGCTTTATATATTTTTGAACTATTATATCTAATGTATTATTAATATATTCTTTATTTTGTTCATCAAATAATAATTCAAAAACATAATAATAATCATCCTGATTAATTAATAAATCAAGTTTTTCTTTCATATTTCACCTCTAAAAAAAATAGATATTATCTATTTTTTCTTTTTACATAAGTTTTTAAATCAGTAAATTGTTCATCGATCTTATAATACTCATTTAAACTTTCAATTAAGCTTTTTTCACTTTTAACATCTTGCTTTTCTAAACTAAATGGTCTTTCTAAATCTAAACGATTCATATCATAAATAACCGTACCATTTCTTAATATTAAAAGTGTATCTTTACCATTTAAATATAATTTTTGAACTGCATTTATATCTTTGGAAGTAACAACTAATTTTTCAGAATATGGTTTAACTATGCCATCAAACAAATAATTTGAATTATTATATATCATTCTTAAATCATTAAGTTCGTCAATTCTTTCATCATAATTTGAAACTAAATCACCGTCATATATTTTTTTATTACCTATTAATACTAATTTACCACTTTTAGAATCTCTAACATAATTATAATTTTCATAGGATAAATCACGTTTTTCTTTGAATAATCGATTAACTTTTAATATATTTTTTTCAGGATTATAAATAATATGTATAGATTCACCAAAATTTTTATCTTCAAAGTGTTTTTGAAGTGTTGGTTTAACTATTAATTCTTCGTTTTTAGAAATTTCATCCACAATAGCAATAAAATCAAATGATTCATTATCATAGCCAAAACCTCTACTAATATTTTTTTTCTTATTATAATCAATTAATCCGTTATTTAATACAAAATAAGAATTAAAAGTATCATCAATTATAAATTTATTTAATAAAAATTCTATTATACTTTCGCATTCTTTACCATAATCATTATTTTTATTAATTTTAAATCCTAATTTATTAATTATTCTTATATTTTTCATATAATCACCTCTTTATAGCACAAAAAGATATAACTTAATTATATCTTTTTAGTTCTATCAACTGTATCATCTATACAATTTAATGATTCTAACATAATTACATCATTAATAAATGATGCTTCTAACGCACGAAAACTTGGTACTAATTTTGTATTTTCCGAAACTTGTGAAATCATAATAGCATCACCATTTTTGTAATAGATGTATTCTCCTTCATCTTCTTTTTTAGGAATACTAGATATAGCATGAGCAGCTTTAAGTAAATTATCATTAAAGCAATTGTTTTCATTAACTTCTGAAATTAAAGAACCAATTCTTACTTTAAATTCAATCATACTTTCATCTGCGAAAAATTTATATAAAGAATATTCTGAAGCATTTTTTGGAAATTTACCCATTCTATCATTTACACAAACTCTTTTAAACTCTTCGCCATTATTATCTCTAAATACTGCAATAGTACGTTCCATATTAGCATATTTAATCATAATAACCCCTCTTTCCGGACGTATATTATACACAAATGTCATAAAAAGTCAAGTTTTTTATAAAAAAAAGAGTCTTCCGACTCTATAATTCATTTTCATTTTCATCTATCTTACCTAAAATAATATTTAAATTCCCGTTACGACATCTAAGTTCATCTATCATCTCCTTTTCATTAATATCACTTTTAAGTTCAATTGTATAAGTTAAATCATATAAACTTCCTAAATTAGTTGTTTTTACTTTATCAAGACTAACAGATTCAGTATATTTATTAAATATATCATTAAAAATACCTGTATAATCTAAATCTTCTGGAATAGTAATTTTAAGTTTTCTTTCTTCTTTATTTTTAGAGCCAAATGAAGACTTAGAAAGTACTATCATTGCTAAACAAGCAATTATTGTTAAAAATGCAGCAAATACTACTTGTCCCATACCAACTGCAAGACCAATTGCCATGGCAAGAAAAACACTAGTTATTTCTCTAGAATTACCAGGAATACTTCTAAATCTAACTAAACTAAATGCTCCTAAAACAGCAACTGATGTTCCTAAATTACCATTTACCATAATTATTACTGTACTTACTAAAAATGGTAATATAGCAAGTGTAATAGCAAAATTCTTCGAATTTTTACCACTCATCATATGTACACAGGAAACTATTAAACCTAAAATTATGGCACAAATTGAACATAATAAGATGGAACTTGTAGATAAACTACTACTATCTAAAATACTACTAAACATATCTAATCATTCCTTTCTTTAGCATTTTTTTATAAACATTTCCATATTTTGAAAAAGATGTTGGATAAATATTTAAATTATCTAATATTTTAACAAACCAAATTGGTAAACTCTTAGCTGTTTTAACTTCCATTAAATAATAACGTTCGTTAAATAATAACTCACCAGCATCTCCTAAACTTAAATCTACATCCTCAACTCTACTTCTAATATTAGTATCAAAAGTAATTCGTAAATCGCTTTCTGCATCACCATAATAAGCACATCTATCATATGCAAGATATACTTTTGGTTCTAAATCGTAAAGACTTAATACATAATTAATTTCTCTACTTATTTGATCATCTTTCTCTATTTTTTTATTTTGTAAATATTTCTTTGCTTCATTAAGTGGTAATGTTATTCTTCTTTTATAAACAATGCCATCATATTTTTTCTTAAGTTCTAAATATACTTTAGTATTACCTGTTGGAGTATCATAACTTCTAAGTCTTACTTTTTCTTTATATATAGGCTTTTCTATAGATTTTCTAACTAATTCATAATTATTGGTATCATAATAAATATTACATACTGTATGAAGTCCAAATTCATCAGCTGTTATATTATTCCCACACTCTTTAATTAGATTATTAAATTGTTCTTCGGTTAATAAATACTTTTTTTCAACTCTTTTAAATACTGTTTGAATCATCTTTTCCCTCCTTGCAATATCAGTATATTATTTTAAAAGGTAAAAATAGTGAAGGAAATGTGTAATTTTAATGAAATTGATTTATAATATTGAATATAAGGAGTGATAATTATGATGGCTAAAATAAAATTTGATGATGCATGTTTTAGTGTAAGAGTTGGAGCTATTATATATAATAAGGATAAAACACATATACTAATGCAACAACCTGATGGTAAAGATTTTTGGTTAAGTCCTGGTGGAAGATTAGAAATTGGTGAAGAAATAAATGTAGCTATTGCTAGAGAGCTTAATGAAGAATTAGGATTAGAAAACGAAAAATTAGATTTAAAAATTATTATGGAAAGTTTTATTAAATTACCGAATAAAATGAATTATCATGAAGTTGGTTTTTACTATGTAACAACTATTGATGAAAACAAGTATGGCTTTGATTTAAATAAATCTTTTCATCCTAAAGATGAAGAACATGATGGGGCATCTATTTTCAAATGGTTAAAAATAGATGAATTATCTGATTATATTTTTTTTCACGAAGCCTTAAAAAATATAATAATTAATTTAGACGATACTAATAACATAGAGCATATTATTTATCAAAAATAATAGCAAAACCAATTGATTTTTATATAAAATCGTGTTACAATTTACGTTGTGTTTATTTAAATATTAATGGAGGTATGAAATGAAAAAAACAAAAATTGTTTGTAGCATTGGACCACAAAGTAACAAACCAGATGTTATGGAACAAATGGTTCTTGCTGGTATGAATATTGCCAGAATTAACTTTTCACATGCTACAATGGAAGAAAGACAAATGGCTCAAGATTCTGTAAGAGAAGTTCGTAAAAGAACTGGGCATAATATAGCTATTTTATGGGATACTAAAGGTCCTGAATTCAGAAGTGGTGTTCTTGAAGGAGAAACAATTGATTTAATAGAAGGAAATACTATTCGTATTGTTAAAGAAAATGTTGTTGGAAATGAAGAAAGAATTACAGTTAATCATCCACAAGCACTTGATGATTTAGTAGTTGGAGATTTCATCTTACTTGAAAATGCTAAAATGAAAGTTGAAGTTATATCTGTTGAAACCGATGATGATGAAGGTGGCGCTGGTGTAACTTGTAAGATTATTAATGGTGGTAAACTGGGAAATCGTAAGAGTTTAAGTATTCCTGGTAAGAAACTTAATATTCCATATATTAGTGATATGGATAGAGATGATATTAAATATGCTTGTGAACATGGTGGAGAATTCTTAGCAATCTCTTTTGTTAGTGGACCAGAAGATGTTTTAGAAGTAAAAGAGTTATTAAAGAAATATGGTCGTGAAGACTTAAAAATTATTTGTAAAATTGAAAGTGAATTAGGAATTCAAAATCTTGAAAAGATTCTTGAAGTTTCTGACGGAGCTATGGTTGCCCGTGGAGACTTAGGAACAGAAGTTCCAAGTGAAATGCTTCCAATTCTTCAAAAGAGAATGATTAAGACATGTCGTCGTATGAAAAAGATTTGTATCGTTGCAACAGAAATGCTTGAAACAATGATGGAAAATATGCGTCCAAAACGTGCTGAGACAAGTGATATTGCTAATGCTGTATTAGATGGTACAGATGCTGTAATGTTATCTGGAGAAACTACAATTGGTAAACATCCAATTGAAACTGTTCGTGCAATGGCTAATATTTGTGAAACTGCTGAAAAATATTATGATTATGATCATCATTTTGATGAATCATATGCTCAAAATATTACAACTGCTATTGCTCATAACGTTGTAACAAGCGCAAGTTTACTTGATGTAAAAGCAATTATTGCTGCAACTATGAGTGGTGCAACTGCTGAAATAATTAGTAACTTAAAGCCAAAAGCTCCAATTATTGCTGCTTGTTCATCAGAAAAAGTTGGTAGAAGACTTGCTCTAAACTATGGTGTTTATCCTGTTGTTTTACCAATTTATGACACAACTGATGAAGTTGTAAATCATGCTGTAGAGCTTGCTAAAGAAAAATTAAATCTACAACCAAAAGATATTGTTGTTGTAACTGGTGGTTTCCCAAGAGGTGGAGAACACGCAACTAACTTCTTAAAAATTCAAGAAATTAAATAAAAAAAAGAATCACATTTGTGATTCTTTTATTTATTTCTAAGTACTGCTTTATGCTTACTTACTACTTCATCAATAATTTTATTAAATAAAGTCATTACTTCTTCATCATTAAGTGTTCTAGTTGGATCACTAAATGTTAAAGTATAAGCAATTGATTTTTCATCTTTACCAACATTTTCTCCTGTATATATATCAAATACATCAATGTTTGTAAGAAGTCTACTACCAGCTTTCTTAATAGTAGTTTCAATTTCACCACAAGTAACATCTTTATTTACAATAAATGCAAAATCCTTCTTTATTTCAGGATATTTAGAAGGTTCTTTATATTTAATTGGTTTAACAGGTTTCATTAATTTAGTTAAAGACATTTCAAGAACATAAATATCATCTTTACTAATACTTGGATGTACCTTACCAATAATACCTATTTCTTCTCTATCTAAAAGGATTCTTGCTCCAATACCAGGATGAAGACTATCAATACTATCAGCTTTTAATTCATAACGATTATTAAAACCAAGATAATCTAATATATTTTCCATAATACCTTTAATAATATAGAAATCAGTTTTTATACTACCTTGCCAATTATTAATAACATATTTACCACTCATTAATACTGAAATTTTAATATCTTCTGTGTATTTAGCATCATAAGTTTTGCTTATTTCATATATATTAATATCTTCTAATTTACGAGCTTTATTATATTCATAAACATTTAAAAGTGATGGTATTAAAGTAGTTCTAAGTACACTTTTATCTAAACTCATAGGATTTGGTAAATTAAGTATTTCTTTTTCTTCATATTTAAATAATTTAGCCATATCAGGAGAAACTAATGTATATGTTTTAGTTTCATTAATTCCTAAACTTCTAAGTCTCTTAGAAATTAATTTACGATATTTAACATCTCCAATATAAGAACCTTTCTTTATTGGTACATTTGGAAGAGTTGATACTAAGTTTTGATATCCATAAAGTCTACCAATTTCCTCAGCTATATCATTTATATTAGGATCAATATCAAGTCTTCTCTTTGGAATTAATGTCGTAAATAATCCATCTTCTTCTTTATATGAAAATCCAAGTCTTTCAAGTTCAACTTTTACATCATCATCATTAATAGTAATACCAAGCATTTTACTAATATCTTCACTTCTAAATGTTACTATTTTTTCTTCTCTATCAGCTTGATCATATACTACATAATCACTAAGTATTTTAGCCCCAGCATATTTTTCAAGCAGATGACATGCTCTATCAAGAGCTTTATTTGTATATTCATAGTTTAAACCTTTACCATAACGAATAGAAGCTTCACTCTTTAAATTAAGTTTACTAGCTGTATAACGAATACTTACAGCATCAAAAATTGCACTTTCAATAAAAATGTTTTTAGTATTGTCATCTATTTCAGTGTTTTCGCCGCCCATAACACCAGCTATAGCTACACTTTTATTACCATCTGTAATAACAATATCAGCATGTGATAAAGTTCTTTTTTCACCATCAAGTGTAACAATAGTTTCATCATCATAAGCATCTCTTACAACAATTTCATTACCTAATTTATCTTTATCAAAGAAATGAAGTGGTTGACCATATTCAAGCATAACATAATTTGAAATATCAACTACATTATTTATAGATCTAATACCTACAGAATTTAATCTTTTCTTAATGAAATCTGGAGATTCACCTATTTTAACATCTGTAACCATCTTACCTAAATAGTATGGACATTTAGCAGTTTCTACTTTTAAATTCATATTATCTTTTACACTATCACTTATAGTTTCATATGATTCATCTGGAAGTGTAACTTTACGATTTAAAATTGCAGCAATCTCATAAGCAAAGCCAATATGATAATAACAATCATTATTACGATGTTTATGAATATCAAGTTCATATAATGTACTAGCAAGTCCTAAATAAGTTAATGCATCTACACCTACTTTAGCATCACTAGGAAGTTCACAAATACCTTTGTTATAATTTTCTTCAGTTTTTTCTTCTAAACCAAGTTCAAATAAAGCACAAATCATACCACTTGATTCAACACCACGAATTTTACTTTTCTTAATTTCAAAATTACCAGGTAAAATTGCACCTGGAAGGGCAACTATTACTTTTAATCCTTTTCGAACATTTGGTGCACCACAAACTATTTGATATTTTTCTTCTCCTACATCAACAAGGCAAACATGTAAATGATCACTATCTGGATGTTCATTACATTCTAATACTTCACCAATAACTAAATTTTCAATATCATTAGAAATAACTGCTTCAATATTAATACCAGCTTTAGTTATTTTAACAGCAAGTTGTTTTAAATCTTGATCACTAATATCAATATAATCTTTAACCCAATCTAAGTTAATCATATTATTCACTATCCTTTCTATCGAAAGAGTGTGTACCTCTTAAATCATTATTATAGAAAACACGTACATCATTAATATTATATTTAAGCATAGCAAGTCTTTCTGCCCCAAAACCAAAAGCAAATCCTGACCAAACTTTTGGATCATATCCACCCATTCTTAAAACATTTGGATGAACTATTCCAGCTCCAGCAACAGTAATCCAACCTGTATGTTTACATATGTTACATCCTTCTTGCTTACAGTTAAAACAACTAATATCTACTTCAACAGATGGTTCTGTGAATTGATAATAGCTAGGTCTAAATCTAGTAACAATATTCTCACCAAATATTTTTTTAACTATAACATCAATAGTACCTTTTAAATCTGATAAACTTATATCTTTATCAACAAGAAGTCCTTCTATTTGCATAAATTGATGAGAATGTGTTGCATCATCATCATCACGACGATATGTTTTACCAGGACAAATAACACGTATTGGTTTTTCGCCTTTTCCTTCAAGCATAGTTCTTACTTGAACTGGAGAAGTTTGACTTCTTAAAAGAATTTCTTCACCTTCAATATAGAATGTATCTTGTGCATCACGAGCTGGATGTCCTTTTGGAATATTAAGCATTTCAAAATTATACTTATCTTCCTCAAGTTCTGGTCCATCTACTACATCATATCCCATAGAAATCATAAGTTCTTCTATTTCTTCAATTAATTTTTCTAAAATACTAGGTGCACCGCATTCTATCTTAGTAGCTGGTAAACTTATATCTATTTTTTCATTTTCTAATTTTTTATTTAATGCTTCTGTTTCAAGTTTATTTTTTAAATTATCAAATAATTCACTAGCACCTGTTTTAATATCATTTAAGGCTTTACCAAATTCTTTTCTAGCATCTACATCTAAATCTTTCATTTGACTAGCAAGTTCTGTAATAACACCTTTTTTGCCTAAATAAGTAGCTTTAATTTCATTTAATACATTTAAATCTTTTACGCCTTTTATTTTTTCTTTAACTTCACTTAAAATTTTTTTCATTTTCTCGTCCATATTATTTCCTCCTTACAAAAAAATCACATCCTATATAAGGACGTGATTGACGTGGTACCACCTTAATTTATAGTATTTCTACTACCTTAAAAACTATAACGCATTACCGATATAAATTTTCTTTTATATAGCTCCAAGACGAATTCATAAGTTCATTTTATTAGTTTTCACCAACCACTAACTCTCTATAAAAATATACCCTTATTACTACTTCTCTTCACTGCTTTTACGTCATATATCATAACAAATAACCACTTAAAAGTCAATGTTTTAAACCATTAAATTTTCTATGTGATGCTTTATTTATAACCTTTTTACCATATTTTTCTTTTATATTCATTACAACTTCATCTAAATTATAATTTTTTTCTTTTTCTTCAAATTTATCAAAAATAGATTCTTGATGTGTAAGTTCTGTTACTAATTTATCTGCTCTTATACCAATTAATCTAATTGGTCTTCCATCATACATTTCATCTAGTATCTTTTTAGCTGCTTCATATATTTCCTTACTACTAGAAATTGCATTCATAAGTTTTTTCTGATGAGAAAATCTTTTAAACATATTATCTTTTAAAATAACACATATAACACTACCATATTTTTTTGAAGCATTTAATCTTAGTGATAAATCATCAGCAATACTTTCTAAATAACTATATAATTCTACTTTTGTTTCAATATCTTTAGGAAGAGTTACTTCAGTCCCCATTCCTTTGGGTTCTGGTGGTTCACTAATTACTTCACTATCATCAATACCATTAGCAATATTGATTAAATAATTTGATTGATTTTTAAAATATGGATATATTTTTTCACTTGGCGTATGAGCAAGATCATATATAGTATTTATATTTAGTTTTTTTAATTTTTCAGCAGTCTTTTTCCCTACTCCAAATAAATCACCAACAGGAAGTGGCCACATTTTATCTTTTATTTCTTCCATAAAATTAGTATGTATTTTATATGGTTTAGAAAAATCTGAAGCCATCTTTGCACATAATTTATTATTAGCTATTCCAATATTAACTGTAAATCCTAAAGTATCATATATTTCTTTTTGAATTTTTTTAGCAAACTCTAAAGCATCACCATATATTTTTTGTACTTTTCCATAATCTAAATAGCATTCATCTATTGAAGCTACTTCAATATCAGGTGTATACTTTCTTAAAAGTTCAAACATTTTATGTGACATTTCACTATAAAATTTAAAATTTGGTGGATATATTCTAAGTGCTGGACACTTCTTTTTAGCAGAATAAAGAGTTTCAGCTGTTACTACTCCCATTTTTTTAGCAGGATTTGATTTAGCTAGTACAATACCATGTCTTGCCTTTTCATCTCCCCCAATAGCAGCATAGCTATTACGAATATCATACTTAGAACCTCTATTTATTAAATCAATTGCACTCCAAGATAGAAAAGCATTATTAACATCAATATGCATGATTATGCGCATAATTACCACCATTTATATTTTATCACAAACAAATGTTTGCTACAAGTTTTTTTATTAATTAGTTTTTTGTAAATATTTATTTTTTTATTCTGCATAATATATATTGTAAGTAAACCCCTCACAAATAGGTATAAATTATACCTATTTTATTGACATAATTACAATTTATTGTATAATACTCTCGTTAGGAGATGTGAAATTATGAGTATGCCAAATTATAAATATTTAGCTGATCAAATAAATATATATGAAGATTTATTTAATGATAAAATTATTAGTAATTTTAATGATTTATTAGATCTTAAATTACTTGCCACTAATAAAGATATATTTACTGAATTTCAACTAAATGAATTAAAAAAATTAAAATTATTTAATGATTTATGTGCTTATAATTTATATAATATTATTTTAAATGCATCTCAAAATAATAATTTTGATATTATTCAAAATGATAATAAATTAGGAATTAGAAATAATAAAATAAAAATTTGTAACTTTGTTTATAATTTTGAATCTAAAATAGATATTTTTTATTCACCTGAATATATAGATTTTATGTTAAAAGTTTTAAATCTTGATTTAAATAATGATTTTAAAGAAGAAGAAGAATTTGATAATCGTATATCAGAAGCTCAAAAAGTAAAAAAACTAATTCATCCATGTAATGCCATTATAACTATTAGATAAAAATAAGGAGTAATTATTACTCCTTATTTTCATATTTAATTAATTTAGCATGTAATACTATTCTTTGATTATTAGAATAACATGTTGAAAGAGTTAATATACGATCTGTTGGTTTTAATTCAACATTATAATCATATACACTTCTAGCTTTTAATATTTTAGCAAACTCTAAGAAACTATCATCATCTTCAAAATATGTTTTAATATAATAATCTTCTGGATCAATTGCATAAGTACTAAATACTTGCCAAGAAGAATTAACACTTGGAGTTGATATTTTAACTACATAATTATCTTTATCAGTATACCAATAGCTCTTAACAACATTTTTTAAAGTACCAAACATAGTTGAATTAAGACGAGCATGTCCATAAATAATAAGATTTCGATCATCAATAAAATTATTACGATAATCAGCAAATATCCAGCCAGCTTCATTATATGAGCCATCAAAAGCATGAGTTAAATAATATTCATTATTATCAGTTTGAACAATAGGATAATTAATATTAGTTCCACTTACTTGTATCCAACCTGCAGTATCACCGTTTTTAGCAAGTAAATTAGTAAAATCTACATCAATTAATGGTTCATTAATATAACGATAATAATCATTATTTCTATCAATATAAACTTCTTTATTATCATCATCTAAATTTTCATCGATAATAGGTTCTGATTCATCAATAATAACTGCATTTTTTTCATCTTTAACCTCTGTTACTGTTGCTATTTCATTAATTTCTTCAATTTGACTATTAATTGAATTATTTTGTAAATTCCAATTAATTATTTTATATATTACAAAAGTTAAAGCAGCAAGCATTATAATAAGTAAAAATATTAATGCTTGTTTTTGATTTTCTTTTTTCTTAACTTTTTCTTTTTTAGTTACAGTAGTAGCAATCGATAAATCATCTTTATTTTCTTTATCAAAACTCTTCTGTTCAATAATTAAAGCATCTTCACCATTATTAATTATATCTTCAAGTTCAAAATCTAAAGTTTCAACTTCTACTGTATCAAACTCTAAAACATCTATTTTTTCATTATTATTATTTTTAAATGTTAATTCAAATTCTAAAACTTCAATATTATTATTTTCATCAGGATTAAGCATCATAGTAAAATTAGTTTTATTATTATCAAAATCAAGCGTCTCAATATTATCATCAAAATCTAAGCTTTCAATATCATCATCAAAATCTAAGAATTCAATATTTTTAAGGTTAATATCAGAATAATCTTTATCTGTACTTTTTTTTATGCTACTATTCATGATTTCACCTCTTTTTATCCTAATAACATAATAGCACAAAAAAGAACAACTTTAAAGTCATTCTTAATATTTTTTACTTCTAGATTTTAATCTTTTTATCCAACCAATGATAACATTAGTATTTTTCTCTTTAACATTAGGATTAATACTTTCTAATAATATCTCAACAATAGCTCTTTTTCTAAATGGTTCAATTTCTTGATTAATAAGTAATGAACGCCATACATCAATATTATTAAAAATAAATTTTAATTTATAATCAAATAAATCAATTATTTCTTCTTTTTCAAACATATCATTTTTATCACCATTTAATATATATTCTTGTCTATCTAAAATTCCTATATTATAAATAATTTCAAGTTCATTAGTAAATAAAAGCATCCTACTAATGACTTCATCTAAAGAAGTCTTTTTATTTAATTTCTTTATTTCAATATTAAATGAATCATAAATATCTTTTCCATAATCAATTATAGAATTAATATCACTAAAATTAACATGTTTATACTCTAATTCCATATTTGGCATAATACCACCCCTATAAAGTTAGGAAAGTATACTACCACAAAAACATTTGTTTGTCAATAAAATAACCTTTTATTTAATTTTTGGAATAATATGTTTATCTATTAAATTCATTAAACAATTAAAAATAATATATGAAATAATTGAAAGAACTAACAAATAAATCCACATATTTAATGTAATATCATCAAGTTGATACATATCTTTAAGGAATAGTACTTGACCAAAAAACATAGTCATTAGTAGTACTAATAATCCAGTTCGCATAATATTTAATGGCTTACAAATTCTATATAATAATATAAAACCTGTAATACCAGTTAATAATACACACATAGTTGAAGACATTATTTGACTATAATGAAATAAGTGTTTGCCTGCTATAATAATTATTATATTAATAACTATCGTAAATGCCGCTGGCAGTGACTTACTGATAACTTTAGGAAAGAAATGTCCTGTTACAAGTTCATGATTTGGTTCTAGTGCTAGTACAAAAGATGGAATACCAATTGTAACTACACTAGTAAGTGTTAACTGAATAGGTACAAATGGATAAGCTACATTTAAGAATAAAAAAATAAGTGTTAATAATAATGAATATGTTGTTTTTACTAAAAATAAACTAGATGATCTTTCAACATTATTAATAGTTCTTCTTCCTTCAGCAACTATTTTAGGAATAGACGCAAAATCATTATCTAATAAAACTATCTGTGATATATTTCTTGCAGCTGAACTTGCATTTTGAAAAGTAATACTGCAATCTGATTCTTTAAGAGCTAATACATCATTAACTCCATCACCAACATAAGAAACTGTTCTGCCATTTTCTTTAAGCATATGAATTATAGTCTTCTTTTGTTCTGGTTTAACACGTCCAAAAATATTATATTTAAGAACAGCATTTTTAATATCTTCATCTGTTTCAAGTGTACTAGTATCAATATATTTATTATAGCCTGTAAGTCCTACTCTTTTAGCTATATTAGAAACTGTTACTGGATTATCACCAGATATAATCTTAATATTTACATTTTGTTTTTTAAAGAAATCTAATGTATTAATTGCACTATTTCTTATTTTATCACGTATTAATACTAAACCTATAGGTGTATTCTTTTTTAAATTACCTTTTATATCTTTTTTCTCTACTACTGCAAGTACACGATTATTTTCACTATAATTAGTAGCAACCTCAAGTTTTTCACCTTCAAGTAAATAATCAAAAGCACCCATTAAATAACAAGTATCATCTATTTTAATACCTGAATACTTAGTAGCTGATGAAAATGGATATAATTCATTTGCTTCTTTATAGTAATTATTTTCATAATACTTTGTTCTTATTGCTTGCATTGTTGGATTCTCATCAGTTAAATTACAACTTAAATTATTTAAAATAGTTTCAATTTCTTTTTTACTATGATCATCAAATGTTACTATATCATAAAGTTCCATAGTACCTTCTGTAATAGTTCCTGTTTTATCAAGACATAAAGTATCCACACGAGCTAAACTTTCAATACAATATAAATCTTGAGCAAGTACTTTATATCTAGAAAGTCTTACTATACTGACTGCAAAAACACTACTAGTTAAAAGAACTAAACCCTCTGGTATCATTCCAATTAAAGCAGCTATAGTATTTACAACTGATTGTTGAAATGTTGCATCAGATATAGAACTTTGACGTAGATAAAGTAATATTCCAAGAGGAATAATAATTATAGAAAGTATTTTTAATACTTTATTAATAGTAATTACTATTTCGGAATTAATCTTTTTTACATATTTTGCTCCTGCTGATATTTTAGCTGTATAATTATCTTTACCTACTTTATCAGTAACAGCAATTACACTACCACTAACAATAAAGCTTCCTGATAATAATATATCTCCTTTTTTCTTAACAATAGAATTTGATTCTCCTGTTACAAGTGATTCATTTACTTCACAGAATCCATCTTCAACAATACCATCTGCAATTATTTGATCACCAAGTTTATAAGATATAATATCATCTACAACAACCTTTTCATATTCTATTTCTTGCCATTTACCATCTCGTAATACATTTGCTTTTTTTACGGAAATTAAAGATAATTTATCTACTGTTTTTTTAGCTTTAACTTCTTGAAATATACCAATAATAGTATTACATACTACTACACCCATAAATAATAAATTACGATATGCCCCAACACATAATATCAATATTGCGAATGCTATATTCAATGTATTAAAAATAGTAAAAGTATGAAATAAAACTATTTCTTTATATGATTTAGTTTTAGGTGTTACTTCTTTATTAATTAAGCCTGCTTCTTCTCTTTGTTTTACCTGTTTACTAGTTAATCCTATTTCTAAATTTGGTTCTACTTTTTTCATTTACTTAAATAATTTTCCATTTCTAATAATTTTTCACCACGAAGAGGCTTACATTTTTTATATGCGTCTTTTTCTTCTAATATATGTCTTGCCATATCAGCACATCCAGCATATCCACATGATCCACAATTAAAACCAGGTAAACGTTTTAATATTTCTTCATATTTATCATCTTTTTTCTCATAAATACTAGTTACTAATACAATAACTATACCAAGTATAAAAGATAAACTAGTTAATATTACGACAGCTATCACAATTACCATCACACTTTCTATTAATACTATTTTTTCTATACAACAAAATTGTTATAATACCTAAAGCAATTACAATTAAAAATCCTATCATATAAACCTACTAAATATAATAGCTATAAGTCCAATTGTTATTAAAGATATAGGGTAACCTTTTAATGCTTCAGGTATTTTAGTTTGATTAAGACGTTCACGAATACTTGCAAATACATATAGAATTAATAAAAATCCTAAACTACTTCCAAATGAATATACAAGCATTTCTATTAAATTATATTCATTTGATATTCCAAGTAAAATAGTTCCAAGAACCATACAATTTGTTGTAATAAGTGGTAAATAAATACCAAATTCTTTATATAATTTAGGTAATTTATTTTTAACTATTATCTCTGTTATTTGTACTAAAGATGCAACTACTAAAATAAATGTTACAGTTTTTAAATAAGTTACTTCTGAAGGTACTAAAACATAATAATATATTAAGTAAGATATTAAAGAAGAAACTGTTGTTACAACAGTAACTGCAATACCCATACTAAAGGCACTTTTCATTTTATTTGAAGTTCCCATTAAAGGGCAAGTACCTAAAAACTTAGTTAACACAACATTTTCAGTTAAAAAGGCTAGTATAAATAAACTAATTAGATTCATTATTACCACCCTTTCTAGTTCTAATCCATCTAAATGTTCCCATTAAAATTCCAAGTACTATAAATGCTCCTGCTGGTTCAGCAAATAATGATATTGGCATTACATTATTAGTTGGAAATACATTAAATACTATTTTAGAACCTGTAACTGAGCTTAAACTATCTATTATTGTAATAGTATTTGAACCAATTACTTCACGAATAATAGCTATTAAACATAAGGCAAGTGCAAATCCTACTCCTGTAAAAAAACTTTTTTTAATAACATCCAAATATTTATCTTCTTTTTTAAAAGATAAACTAGTACCAAGTACAATACAATTTACTACCAAAAGAGATAAATAAATACTAAAGGCACTATATAGATTAGGAATAAATTTAGCTAGTATCATTTCTAATATAGTTACAAACGTTCCAATAATTACAATATATACTGGTATTTTAACATTATCAGGTACTATCTTTTTGATAAGTCCTACAATTAAACCAGAAAGAAGTAATACTACTATAACAGATATACCCATCATATAAGCTTTTTCAAAATTATTAGTAACAGCTAGTGCTGGACATAATCCAAGCATAGTTACGAAAATAGGATTTTCTTTTATAATGCTTTTCATACACTACCTCCTGTTAACTTATAAACTAAATATAACAGAAATGAACAAACTAAACCAACTATTGTTAAACATAAAACACTTTTTATTTTATCACTCATCTAACAACATCTCCTTCTTTTTCATAATCTGAAATAACATTTATAAGTAATTTTTTTAAAGCTCCTGAAGTAAATGTTGCACCTGATACAGTATCAACTTCATCTAAATTAGATGCATTATTAATTAGTTTAGTTATATAATTTTCTTTTTCAACCATAGAATAAAAACTTTCATTATGCTCTTTTATTTCAAATTTAGTTATTTTACCATTTTCTATTTCAATTATTGCCTTAATATTAGATGAATAACCTTTTTCACTAGCTTCATATATTACCTTATTGTTTTCTATTTTTTTACTAATTAATTTAAATTTAGAATCAACAGTATTATCATTATTAAATTTATCAGTACTAACTACTACTACACTAACCATTATACATATAAGTATTAATACTGGAATAATACATTTTTTTAAACTAAATTTAATATTAAAACCTATTCTATCTAATATAAATGTTAACAAATTCATAACTAAAATTGAAGTAGCTACTCCTTCTGGAAAACTGCTGTTATATCTTAAGAATACTGTTAGTATTCCCATTATGATAGCCCCTAAAACCATTCCTGGCTTTGTTACTGGACTAGTAACTGGATCTGTAGCCATAAATATTGCTCCAAAAAGTAATCCACCACTTAATAAATAAACTAAAGGATAATAAATACCTTGACCTAAGATAATACCAATTATGATAGTAAGAACAAATACTGTTCCAATATAAAATACTGGTATTTGCCATTTAATTGTTTTAGTAAGAGCTAAATAAATGAAAGCAATTATACAAAGTACACTACTAACTTCTCCTACTGATCCTGGTATAAATCCTAAAAAGAAATCACCAAGATTACCATAAGGTTCTACAATAGTATTATACGAAATACTACTATCTAGTGATTTAATAGTTGTAAGAGGTGTAGATCCACCAATTGTATCAACTTCATATTTATTTAAATAAGCATTACTTGAAAAAAATAATGAATATGAAAATACAATTACAACATATCCAATTAATGCTGGATTAAATATATTTTGTCCAAATCCTCCATAAACAAGTTTTCCTAAAATACTAGCTGCAAGAGCACCTATTATTAAAATACTAATAGGTAGTGTTATAGGGCAAATAAGTCCTAAAAATAATCCTGGAAAAAAAGCATATGAGTTTTTAGCAAATTCAAAAAGTTCCTTACCTCTTTTTTTCTTTACTAATAATCCAAAAACTAATTCTGAACTAAAAGTAATCAAAGCTGGAAGTAAAATAAATAATAATGGATAAAATATATCAACGAATTCAATTTTATTATTTATATATGGAATTATTCCATTTTTATAAACTGCAAATAAAATAATTGAAGTTAAAGCAATTAAAAGGCGTGTCATTATTTTATCTGTACTATTTTTATCTTTAATCAATGTACTCATATTAACCAGCCTTTCTGACTATATCTCTAGCTTTTTCAGTATAAGAACGAACATCAATATTTGATGGGCAAATATATGAACATAAACCGCAAGATATACAATTATCTGCTTTTAATTTTTTTAACATAGTAATATCCTTTAAATAGTCTTTTATTAATACAGGTGATAATCTGGCAGGACATACTTTAGCACATTTACCACATCTTATACATTCAGTTACTTCTACATCACACTTTTTTTCTAAAAATAGTACACAATTTAAACTAGGTGATATAACCAAATCATCATCAACAATGCTTCCCATCATAGGTCCACCAGCAATTATATTGAAGTTTCCTTTTTTAAATTTAAATTCTTTCATAATATCTTTTAAAAGAGTACCTGTTTTTACTAACATATTTACTGGTTCTACAAGCATATCACCAGAGAATGTAATTATTCTTTCAGTAACTCTTTTCCCATATTTTAAAGCTTCATAAATCGCATATATAGTTGAAACATTATTAACTACAATTCCTTGTTCAATAGGTAATTTGTCATACTCTACACCAATAGTTTTTTCTATTAATAATCTTTCCCATCCCATAGGGTATAAATTAGGAACTGTTTTTAAAATAATATGATCATAACTACCAATATAATTATTAATATGGTTAATTAAAGATTTATGAGTTTTCTTAATAGCTAAAATCGCATTATCAATTTTATTTATTTTCATAATCGCATCTATAGTTTCAAGTATTTCTTCAGTATAATCAAAAAGCATTCTATAATCAGTAGTAATATATGGTTCACATTCAACTGCATTAATAATTAAAGTTTTAATTTTTTTATCAGTACTATATTTGATATAAGTAGGAAAAGATGCTCCACCCATACCAACAATACCAGCATCAAGTAAACAATCTAAAAACTCTTCTTTACTATAAGAAGTAATATTCTTCTTTAATGAAGCATTATTTTCAATATCCTCTTTATAATCATTTTCAATAACTAAACATTTTACTTTTTGTCCATTAAAAAAAGTTTTTTCTTCTATTCCTATAACTTTACCACTAATACTAGAAATAATATTTATTTTAAGTGGTCCCTTAAGATGAGCAATATGCATATTTTTAAATACATGATTACCTTTACTCACTAATTCAGTAGAATCTTCATTAGAACCATTTTTAAGTGGTATATATACTTTATCAGGAGTTAAATATGATACTACACTTTTATCTTTAGTAAGATTTTTATAACCATTTAATTTATAACCTACCATAAATACCTCCAATTCTATATATATTATACCTTAAATTAAACAAAAAAAGAATATATACTATTCTTTTTCTAAATAAAATCTAGGTACTCTTTTAGAAATATCACATAATAATTCATAAGGAATAGTTTCTAAATAATTACTAAGTTCTGTAATATGATTAATGTCTTTAAAAATATATACTTTATCATATAAAGATACATCTTCATCAATTTCTATCATTAACATATCCATACAAATATTACCAATAATTCTATATTTTTTATTATTTATATAAACATATGAACCTGTCATTTTTCTATTTATTCCATCAGCATATCCAATAGATACTATACCTATAATAGTATCTTTAGATGCTTTATAATTACCATCATAACTAACAGTTTCACCTTTTTTTACTTTTTTAATTTCAATTACTTCACTAATAAGTTCAAATGTATTTTTTAAATTTAAATTATTATTAGTTAATCCATACATAATTATTCCTAAACGACATCCATTTACAAAATCTATTTTTTTATGATTTATTAATGTATCGCTTTGAGCAATATGAACTATATCTATTTTATTTAAATCTATTCCTTTTGTTATTTCTTTAAATTTATCTATTTGTTTATCTGTTAATTCTTTATCAGTAGCTTTATATATATGAGTATAAATTCCTTTTAATTTTAAATTACTATTATTAATATTATTTATTATTTTTTTAAATTCTTCATTTTCTTTTATACTTTTTCTAGTCTTACCAGTATCAATTTTTAAATGTATATTTAGTTTATAGCTTTTATTATTATTAAAATATTCAAAATTAGTTACTGTAACATCAATATTATTTTCCTCTCATATATTCA
>JAEETF010000059.1 GCA_016290195.1 Bacilli bacterium
AATATTATAATCTCGACTGGTTGTTTGCCATGGTGCTAAAATTATTACTTCACCTGATGTTAAATTTATTATTTTATGAATATTATTTATATAATTATTTACATTTTCTTTATTATATCTTATATCATTTGTACCAATATTAATAATACTTAAATCACAATTAGAATTCTTAATTTTATCACTAAAATTATTTAAAATATCATACGAAGTATAACTTCCTTTAGAAATATTAATAACATTTTTATTAAAATAACTCATTAATGGAATATACCAAGGGCTATAACCATTTAATGTTCCTTCCGTAATACTATCACCAATAAAACATATATTATTAGATTCTTCTATTTTTTTATATAATAATGATTTTTTATCACTACTATTTAATTCTAACTTATATTTATTATCATATTTATAACTATCACCAGGTAAAAAATAATATGTGTTTTTTATATCTTTTATTTTATTATGAAATATTACTTCATCAAGTAAATTTAAAACGCGATCTTGATTTGATTTTGTTGTATCTTCAAGTAAGACTGGATAATATCTACCTAATGAATCTTGAGTTGCCACAATAGGTGTAATTGATGAACCAATTATTTCATGAGTTTCTTTATCAATATAAATCTTTACATACATAGACATATCACTATTATGACCAATATATGAATTAATATAATTTCCAGGAGAATTTATAATAATTGTTCCATTTTTATATTCTATTGGTTCTATAACATGTGCATGATCTCCTAAAATAATATCAGCGCCTTCACTTATAAATAATCTATTCCATACTTCTTGATAAATATCTATCTTATTACTAAATTGTGTTCCATAATGTGGCATAACAATTATTAAATCAACATTACTATCTCTTAATTTTTTAAAATCATTTTTAATTTTATTTTTTATTATTTCATAATCTTCAGAATATGGTTCAGTTAAAAAATTAGTATATTCTAAATAATCATTATTTTCTAAATAATTTAATCCATATGTATAAGCTGATACCCCTACTTTCATACCTGCAATATTAATTATTTTATAATTATCTTTAGTACCTATAAAATCTAATTTACTCTTATTTAAATTATCTATTGTATTATAATATGAATTAATATCTCTATCCATAATATGATTATTAGATATTGTTACAAAATCAATACCCGAATTTTCTATAGCTCTTAAAAATGATGTTGGATAATTTAATCTTAATTCTTTATTATCACTAAAATTGCCATATGAATACTCATTACTATCATCAACTGGCCCTTCAAGTACTCCAAAAACATAATCCGTATTTTGAATATAATTTCTAGTATTATCAAACATATAATTAAAATCATTATTTGATAGTTTTAATTGATCTTCAAGTAATATTAAATCACCAACAAAACCAATAGAAATTGAATTATCTAATTTGTTTTGCATTTCCATATCTAATTCATGATTAGAATTATAAAGTACTAATGGAATTATTAAACAAATAATACTCATAACAACTAATACTTTTGTTTCCAATATTTGTTTTAAATATTTTGATAAAATACTTAAACCCAAGCAAATTATAATACTTATAACAATACTAATAATAAAGTAATATTTATATGGATAAAATATATGTCCCAGTATTAATGTAGGAATTCTATGAAATATATAAATATATATACTATTTTTACCAATAGTAGTTATAACTGGAATCTTCTTATCAGGCATTAAACCTATAACAGCTATAAAAAGACCTGTATCAGCAATAAATATAACAGTTCTTGTAACACATTCTAAGTCTAATTGATATGCTGATCCCATTAATAAATCCAGTGATGATGGAAAATAAAATAATGTTTCGATTATAAATGCAACTGATAAAACTAATAAAATTAGACAATATTTTTTATCAAGTTTAAGTTTATATTGAAATCCAAATATAAAGAAATAAAAGAATAAAAATAATCTAACTATAATTAATTCTTTAAAATAAAAACCACTTAGAATAGATAATATAAATATAATAAACAAAATATATTTTTTTAATAAAATACTTACTATTTTTTTATTATAAACAATTAATCTATAAATAAATATTAATAAAATAAACCAGCTCGAGTATTTAATATCAAAAATATTAATATTTCCACTATGAAAATAATCATATAAAAAGAACGATGTATTCATAAAAATAAATATTAATAAATATTTTAGTAAATTTTCTTTTTTTACATTTCTGGAAAAATATCCAGATATAATAAAGAATAGTGGCATATGAAAAATATATATTCCATTAATAATATTATTATAATTATTAAGTGGTAAATAATCATATGTAATTAACATATGAGCAAAAACAACTAAAAATATTAAAATACCTTTTAATGTATCATATCTATTGTCTCTCATATTTACACTACCTTTCTATATAATTATTATAACAAAAAAGACTAGATTTCTCTAGTCTCAATATTTTTAATAAATTTATCAATCTCACAAAATAAATCCATGTTTTTTTCTACTTTTATGGTATTTATCCCAATATTATTTGCACCATTTATATTATTTTGATTATCATCTAAAAAAAGTAATTCTGATGATTCTATATTTAATTTATTTAATATATATTTATAAAAATCACTATTTGGTTTAATCATACCAATATCAGCAGATATTATAATATCATCAATTAATTTAAAATTATTTTCAATATATTTTTTTATTAAAGATATATGATTAGTAGCAATTACTATTTTTATATTAGGATATTTTTCTTTTATTTGTTCAATTATATTTTCTTGTCTAACTTTATATAATTTATAAATAATATTAGTTGCTATATCAAGTACTGGTTTATTACCTATTTTTTCTTTTGAAAGTAATATAAATTCATTATCACTTTTATTTGGTCCAAATAACCTTTCTATTTTTTCTTCATCAGAAGTTAACTTAATCATTTTTTCAGAAACAAGTACGCCCACTAAATCAAAAGCAATTACTTTTATCATATTAATTACCTTAGTTTTGGTATTCTTCTAGGAGATTTTTCAATTGCATTTTGTGGACATACAAGTTTACATAATTGACAACCTACACATTTTGTTCCATCCAAAATAGGTTTTCTATTTTCATCAAATTTAATAGCATGATGACCACCATCTTTACAAGAAATATAACACCTACCACATCCAATACATTTTTCATAATTAAACTTTGGAAATTCTATAGTTTCTTTATCAAGAATATCATTATTTATTACATTACATTTAGATATTCCTATAAAATCACTAACTTTAGAATAATTCTTTTCTTTCATAAATATTTTTAATCCTAATATTAAATCATCAATTATTCTACTTCCATATTCCATTATGGCAGTTGTAATTTGTATAGTGCTACATCCTAGAAGCATAAATTCTACGGAATCTTTCCAAGTATAAATACCACCCATGCCACTATAATACATATCTTTTAATTCTTCGCTATTTACCATTTC
This sequence comes from Bacilli bacterium, assembly GCA_016290195.1. GTDB lineage: Bacteria > Bacillota_I > Bacilli_A > RF39 > UBA660 > UMGS1045. The sequence goes on from JAEETF010000059.1 coordinate 3,485, forward strand.
CGCAATATATCTTAAGGCAATAGGTTTTACAGCACGTCCAGAATATCCACCCAATGATGATTTACCATTTACTTGAGGTTCTGGTACTAATGAATCAATATCAACACCTGTTATACTCTTTATAGTATTAATTGCTGATATACCATCTGCTCCACCACGTTTAGCAGCCATAGCTGGAACTCGCATATCAGTAATATTAGGTGTCATTTTAGCTAAAACTGGAATATTAGTATTTTCTTTTACTATTTTAGTATATTTTTCTACTAAATCAGGATTTTGCCCTACATCAGATCCTGTTTCTTTATATTTCATATTTGGACACGAAAAATTAAGTTCTACTAAATCTGCTCCTGCTTTTGTTACTTCTTTAGTTAAATATGCCCATTCTTCTTCATCTCGGCCCATTATTGAAGCAATTATTACTTTAGTTGGATATTCATTTTTTAATCTTTTTATCATTTCCATATTTTCTTCAACTGTATATTCTGATAGTTGTTCAATATTTTTAAATCCCATAAATGATTTATCCCAGTCTTTTAGTACTGAAAATCTTGGTGATGATTCTTCAATATTCATCATACTAATTGTTTTAGTACAAACTCCTGCCCATCCATCTTCAAAAGCATTTTTACACATTTCATAAGTACTACCAACAATAGATGATGAAAGCATAAATGGATTTTCTAATTTTACTCCACATATTTCAGTACTAATATCAATATTTTCAAATCCTTCAACTTTTTCATTATTAGTAACAATATTATCTAATATCATGTCAATATTGATATATAGTGGACATTTTTCTAAAGTATCATTTTTATCTAAATAATTATTTTCAATTAATGTTCTAGCACCTTTTTTATTATCAAATCTTAATGCTCTAATAATTCTTTCGGGATCAATATTTTTATATATTTTTTTACAATTAGCATTATAACATAATGCACATTTATGTATTTCTAATTCAAACTCTTTTTCCATATTATTTCACATCCTTTAATTTTAAAACCTTTTCAAAAGCTTCTATATTACCTTTTCTGAATTCATCATTTTCAATTAGTTTTCTTATTTCATCTACTGTATACCATTTAACACATTCAACTTCTTCTTTTTGTAAAGTAAGAGAGGTAATGTCAATATCTTTACAAACATAATAAATTTCTTGAAAAGCTTTTCTATATGTCAAAGTATCAATATAAGTTAATTCTTTTTTATCTAAATCTAATCCTAATTCCTCTTTTACTTCTTTAATAGCAGTCTTAAAACCATCATCACCATATGTAACATGTCCGCCTGTAGTTGCAATAATAGAATTCCTATCTTTAGATGTTTTTTGAAGTAAAAATTCTCCATCACTATTTTCCATAAAAATTAATACAATCATAAAGTATTTATCATCTGGTAACTTAAGTTTGTTTTCTCTTGAAACTCTTTCATTTATTTTTTCTTTATTCTTGTTAAATACTTGTAAATACTCCATATATATCACCTACTTAAATTATAACAAAAAAGACTAGATTTCTCTAGTCATATCAATATATTTTTGAACAATAGGTATTCTTAGTTTATCTTTTTCTCTAGAACTATTACATAAATATTCATAATATATATATTCTTATAGTAATATCAACACTTAATTCTTTCTTTTTACTATCCATACCCATTTTTCTTTCAAAGATAATTTTTTAAATTCATATCCATAATTTAATAACTCTTTTTTATAAGTTAAAAATGCATGATCAAAATCAAATCCTACTATTTTTTTTACTTCATCAAAAGATAATTTATATTCTTCTTTATTATTATCTTTAATATATTTCCATAATGGCTCATATTTACTCATAATACACCTCTATAATTATATTTTAATTAATCCAAGATTTATATATATCAACAGATTCATTTCCAGTAAATCTTTTACCATCCATAAAATTTAGATTTGAAAAATTATTTTTTAAACTATTATATGTCGAATCAATTGAAGAAGAACCACTAGTTACAAATACATAAATACTTTTACCTGTCATATTATTTTCTTCTAAAAATTTATCTATTATAGTTGGTTCTTTATACCACCAAATTGGAAAAGCTAAAACTATTATTTCATATTCATCTAGATTAGGTATCTTATTTAATATTTCTGGTTTAATATTATTCTTCATCTCAATTGATGATCTACTTTGATTATTAGTCCAATCTAAATCTTCTTTTGTATATTTTTCTTTTGGTATAATTTCAAACAAATCACCATTAACTGCCATACTTACTTTTTCTGCTACCATTTTAGTAATTCCACTTGCTGAAAAATAACAAATCAATACTTTATTCATTATATTCCTCCAATATTTTTAACTAATATATTAAATTTTACTATAACCATTACTAGTATAACATAAAAGACTAGATTCCTCTAGCCTTATAATTTTTCATGTTTTGAAATAAATTTTTAATATAAAATAATATAATTTATACAGTTTTATTTTAATTCTAAATTACCAATTTCACTAATTGCAGTTTCAATATTATTACCATTTATCATATCTTTTATAATTATATTTCCAGTTTCAAGTTCATTTGAACCAATTATAATTACATATTTTATACCTTCTTTATTGGCATAATCTAAACTTTTCTTTAATTTTCTATTATTCATCTCGACTTCAACAATATAGCCATTTTCTCGTAACATGTTAGCAATAACTAAACTTTCAGTTTCTGTATTCATAGGAATAATATATATATCGGTTTCTGAGGTACTATTATCAAATTTATTTTTAACTATTTCATATATAGCAGATAATCCAAAACTAATTCCTACTGTTGGATACTCTTCTCCATCATCAATAAAATTAGCTATCATCTTATCATATCTTCCACCTGCTCCAATACTTCCTTTAACTCTTTGCTCTTTATCATAAACTTCAAATACATTTCCAGTATAATAATTTTGTCCTCTAGCAAGTGTTATATCAAAAATACATATATCACTAATATTTAATTTAAATAAATAATTATATAAATTATTAACTTCTTCAAGTCCTTCAATAATAAATTTATTATCTGAGTTAATAAATTTAGCATTTAATTCTTCTAATTTTAAATTAAATAACTCTATTAATTTATTTACCTTATCATTTTCTATACCTAAATTTATTAACATTTGCATAAATTCATCGTTAGTAACTTTATCTTTTTTATCAACTACTGTAGTAACACTTTGAACTAAATCCTCACATATTCCAGCTTCTAATATTAATCCATTCATTAGTTTTCTACTATTATATTTAATATAAATATCTATATCTAATTCCTTAAAAGTTTTAACATATATTGATAATAATTCAGCTTCTATAAATTGTCCCTTAATTCCAACTACATCAGCATCACATTGAATAAATTCTATATCTCTACCAACTTTAACTGGACCATCTCTAAATACTTTAGCAATCTCATATCTTTTAAATGGAAATGTAATATTATTTTTATTTAATGCAATAAACTTAGCAAATGGAACAGTTAAATCGTATCTTAATCCTAATTCTCTATTGCCTTGATCTTTTAATCTATATATTTCTTTTAATATATCATTTTCTTCATCATATTTATCACTAAGTATATCATAGTAACATAATATTGGTGTCTCAATAGATTTAAATCCATATAACTTAAAATTTTTAATAATAATTTCATTAATATAATTTCTGATTTTTTGTTCATTAGGTAAAAAATCATAACCACCTTTTACATTTTGTATTTTCATAAATAAACTCCTTCTAATTTATATTCCTCGACAATTCCTTTAAATAATATATATTCAATTTTATCTTTATCATTTTTTATTTCAATTTCAAATTCATAACCTGATGGTTGTTTAACCACATAATTATTCTTTTTAGTTTTATTGAATTGCAATAATGCATAAGCAATACTAGCCGAACCACAAGCCGTTTCAAAATATAATGTATTTATATCTTTTACCCATATAAATGGATAAATTTTATTATCTTCTACTAAAACAATTCCTACAGCTTTATCAGCAATATTCACTTTTTTGATTTTATCTTTTACTATATCCATAATATTTTTTTCATTTATTTTTTTTAATATTTTTTTATTTTCTGTTTTTTTTAGAAATATTAAACTTATACCACTAAAATCAACTATATAATTATCTTTTATCATTGATTTTATTTTGTCATCTATGTAATATTTAATAGATACATAATTGTCATCAAATACTTCACCTATTATTTTCTTATTTAGAATATTTAATTCTAGTTTACCACCTATACTTTTTAAATAATAAATTGCACATCTAGATGCATTAATGCAAAACTCGCCTCCAGCCATTTCTAAATTATTGTTTTTGATAAACCCAACCTGTTCAACATAATTATATTTTTCTAATAAATAATCATTTATTTTCTTTTTTTTATCTCTATTATAATTATTATCTATAACCAAAGCTGTAATATTACCACCAGGATTATAAATATTAAAAATAATATCATCATCATCTATTTTTATTTTTTTCATATATATTCTCCTTTTTTACAATATAAAAAGCTATACAAGTAGTACCTGTATAGCTTATAAAAATCCTTTATAACTAGATACAAGCACCACAAATAGCACTTGTACCATATGACATTTTTTAATGTCGGTTCAAGTGCAGATTATTATGATGATGTAAATTAGTTATTTTAAAATTAAACATAACAATCTCTCCCTTTCAATGTATAAATAATACCATACTTATATGAATCTGTCAAAATTAATAAAAAAAAAGACTAAATTTTACTTTAATCTCTTTAATTTTACTATATCCATAATTTTTTCAAACTATTTTTAAATAAATATTAGCATACATATATCTGATATTAAATGACTAATTCCATGTGCAACCATTGCATATCCAATACCATATTTTCTATAGAGATATCCAAAAACTATTCCTAATCCCCCATTGAATAAGAAACATCTAATAATTAACACTAGTGTTAATGTAGTCATAGTTGCCGTTGATGGAAGATGACCTGCTGCAAATAACAATGCAGCTAATATATTAGAAATAACAAATATTATAGTTGGTATTTCTTGTTTCTTTAATATCTTAGATATAATGAATACAACTAATGACATAAAGAACAATCTCATCATTACTTCTTCAATAATTCCACCTACTAATAATCCACCAACAATTTTGTATAATGTAGGTTTAGAAGTATACTGTTCTGCTACCCAATTATTCATTGAACCAAAAATTAATTTATCTCCAGGAAATAATATAAACGCACTAATTTCATTATATCAGAAAAAAGATTAGTTTTTCCTAGTCCTTTTTCATTTAGAAATAAGACAACATATATTAATTATAATGACTTAATAAAAAAAATTACAATCAAAAAAGTTTTCGGAATTTTATTAAAATTTCAAAAACTCTTTACTCAAAATAGTTTTACCTATTTCTTTAACAATCTTTATTTATTGGTTTCATTCTTAATTGCAGCACCCAAACTACAAAACTAAATTGCTTATCATATTTATTGTGATACTTGTTATATTATGATCATTCATTTGTTTAACTTAACTTTTTTTAAACTTAAATTGTTACTCATAATATCATATCCTTTTAGAAAATAATCTGATACTTCCTGTGTTAATTTAATTAACATTTCGTTTGGAACTAATTCTGAAAAAGTTATTCCAGGTATTGATCGAATTAATGCATAAAATTTTAGTGTTTGCTCATATTTATTTAATTCATCTTTATCAGTAATACCTGTATACTCTTTTATAAATAAACTCCATAACTTTAATAACATTTCATTTGACATTCCTGTATAACGTTGTGCGCCACCGGCTCTTTGCGAAACTAATTTCATTATTTGATAAGAACCAAGAAGATCAATAATTGGATCACCAACAGATACATCTGTCATATCAATTAATACTAATTCATCATTCATAACCATCATATTACCTGGATGAAAATCTCCATGTATAAACGTATTTCTATATGGGATGCTATTAATTAAATTTCTAAGTTTAGATATTACTTCATCTGAATAATATCCACTTCGTTCTGCTATATTAACCCACATATGCAAATTTTCTCTTCCATCTGGTAAAACTCCATTTTCAAATTTAGTTGAATGAAGCTTAACTAATAACTTTGCCATACGTATAGCATACTCATCCAATTGATCTGGATTATTAGATAAATATTGACCTAAAGTAGATGCATTAATCCATTCATATACCAATCCGTATTTGTCATCTACTTTAACAATATCATATGATATAGCAGTTGGTATATCATATACAAGCAATTTTTTAGCAACATATTTTTCTTGCTCAATTCTATCTAATGTATTCGTAATAGGATTATACACTTTTACGATTTTATCTTCATCTAATCGATAAATTGTACCGTTTGCTCCTTTACCTATAATTGGTAAGCATTTGACACTTATTTCTCTCATTTTTCCTCACATCGCAATCCAGTTTATTATAAACTATTAAAGTTTTAATATCAATAACTTTTGAAATCCTTTTAATTATTCAAAAAATAAATTAGCATTACCATTCAAATTGCATTGTTCAATAGATGAGTGAAATCGTAAATATTGTTGTATATTTTAAAGTAAAAAGATTAGATTACTCTAATCTTTTTATTTAGTTTTAATTATTTTTGCTTTTAATATTTAATTTTCATAATCTGGCTCTGCACATTTTGTTAGATCAACATTTATTGATTTTAAAAAATCAATTAAGTATTTATTATCATTATCTGTAATAAATCGATAACCATTTCCAGTAAATATATTATACTCTGGTAAATTTTCCATATTAAACTGCATGTTATTCGCATCTGTACTATGCTTAATAATTTGTATAATATCAAAATTATATTTTCCTTCTACCCACTTAGTATATTTTAAATCCGATGTACAATATCCAGACTTACATACTCTATAATGAGTTGATAAAATATATTTACCATTTTTAAACATTGTCAGTTGAACAGGTATGCATTTTTTGCTGCCAATTTCAACCGAAAATAATAAATCGTTATAATTAATATCTTCCAGAGTTATTTTACCCATATCTAAATTCAAATAATTATAATACTTGTTCTTCCTTTCTGAGACTTCATTATAAAGTTTATTTAAATTTTCTGCCTTATCAAAATTCAAAATTTGTGTAGCAATTACAGATGGAAATAAATTTTTAATTGAAGATACATATTCATTTCCATCTTTTGGATATTCAATTTTTATTACTTTATTGTTTTTAAATGTTATTTTACATGGAATAGACATGCCAGAAGAAATTGCTAATGCATCACCATAATCATATTTTTCAATATAGTAACTATTATTAAATATCCACATATAAGCATATTTATAATTATCTTTTTTCTCAATACCAAATCCATGATATGAGAAGAATACATTAAAATCTTTTTCATTTGAATCAGGATTGTTTTTAAATTCTTTTTCTCGCAAATAATCAATTGCAATACCATATAATTCATAAGAATCATTTACCAAATTTATTTTGAACTTATTATTATAAAAATATATACCAATGATAATAACCACAAATGAAATTAATAATACAATGATTTTATTTTTTGTTCTTTTTTTTATTTTGTTTGTTTCATTTATAGTTGATATTATAGCTTTTTCCTTTGCTTCTTCACTATTATCTTTTTCCCCATTAATTAATTCTTCTATATTTATATCTAACTCTTTACATATTTTTTTATATAGTGAAACATCTGGAAAGCTTAGACCTCTTTCCCATTTGCTAACGGCATTTATGCTGACACCCATTTTTTCGGCTAGTTGTTCTTGAGTCATGTTTTTTTCTTTTCTCAATTTAGCAATAAATTTACCACTTTTATTTTGATCCATTTTCTCACTTCCTCAAAAGAATAATATCATGTATTAGTAATAATTAACACACACCGTTGGTTTAATTTTAATTATAATATTATTTTATCATGAAAAAAATTGATTTTTACATATACCTGAATAATTGTAAGAATGCTAAAAAAAGATGAGATAATTTCTTACCTCAATGTACATGAATATATTAATCATTAAATGGCTTTAAATTCCTTACTGCTTCTTTTTGTGTAATTTCACTATCATTATTATCTATATCTATCAATTTATATTTAGTGTTACCCATACCTAATTCATGCATATATGAAAGTTGTCTTAAACCATGCCTTGTTTCAATTCTTTCTACAATATCATGGTTTTCTTCTTTCTTCATTGCATAGATTAAATCTACACAAGCCGTATCTAAAGCACAAATATCTCTAGATGCTAATATACCAACATTTGGAGTTACTACTGGAGCAGCATTTATTCCTTCACAGTCACATGAAACACTCATATTTCTCATTACATTAATAAAAGTTATTTTATCTTTAAAATAATCAACCGTTGCTTTTGTACTTTCAGTCATTCTTTCCATAAATTCTTCTTCTGCAATTGACCATTGACTATCTCCTGGACATGTATGAATCATTGCTTTTCCAATTCTACCATCAGCACAACCAATACCAATATTTTTATTACTTCCTCCAAATCCACCCATTGTATGTCCTTTAAAATGAGTAAGTGCAATAAAAGAATCATAATTAACTATATTTTTACCCATAGTCATAT
>JAEETF010000060.1 GCA_016290195.1 Bacilli bacterium
AACAGGCATTAATTTACCAAATACACTTGATAGAAGTTTTGGTATTAATAAAGAATATGATTTAGAAAGTATTAAAGATATTAATGATGTTACTATTTATTATGTTGGTAAATATAATAATAATGAATATTATATTCCAGTTACTAAATATATTAATGATAATCGTGAAAAAGTTGAAATAATAATAGATGAACTTGCATCTTCAAATGTTTATAATTCTAATTTAATGAGTTATTTAAATAGTAATACTAAATTAATGTCTATTGGTAAAACAGTTGATAAACTAGAATTAGTATTTAATTCATATATTTTAAATAATTTAACTGATAATGATATATTAGAAGAAGTAATATATACTATTGCTTTATCAGTAAAAGATAATTATGATGTGGATGAATTAGTTTTTAAAGTTGATAATGAAGAAATTTATAAAACTGTAATGAAAACTATTGAATAATTTAATAATTTATTGTATAATTTATTTGTTCATTTTGAACAAGTAAGTTTTGCGCTAGTAGCTCAGCTGGATAGAGCAGTGCCCTTCTAAGGCAAAGGTCAGGGGTTCGAATCCCTTCTGGCGCACCATTTCGATTTAAAACAAATACAATTCGTATTTGTTTTTTTATTTAAATAAAAAGAACCACTAGAAAATAAATAAAAAAGGTGATATTATTTAAATAGAAGAAGATGGGTAGAGGTGGAGTTATATGAAAGATAAAAGATTATTGATAATAATATTTAGTATAGTTATCATTTTAGTTGCAATATTATTATCATTTAAGTATTTATTTAAGATAGAAAAAAATAATGGTAATAAACTTGAGGCTATTTATTTGAGTGAAGAAGTTGTAGAAGATTTTGGTGAATATCAAGTATTTAAAAATTATGATGAATTTAACAAACTATTTAAAAATACTTCTATATTAAGAAAAGATTTTAGTGAGTTTAATATTTTAGTATTTGAAGTTATATATGATACTTGTTCTGAAAGTGATTTAAAACCAAAAGAGGTAACTTATAAAAATGAAAAATTAAATGTTATATTTGAGTATAAAGCAAAATGTGGTTTATGTGCTCCATTATATATGTACTATTTTGTTAAAATTGATAAAAATTCTAATATAAAAGAATTTAATATTGATTATGAGGCTACTAATAAACCAGATTGTCCTACAGATGTAGCATATAAACCAATGATTTATTTATATCCGACAACTGATACTTTAGTAAATATTAAACTTTTAAATAGTGAGTATCTTACTACTACATATCCAAAGTATAATAATGGATGGAGTGTAGTTGCTAAGACAAATGGTGATTTAATAGATGATGCTGGAAGAACTTATTATGGTTTATACTGGGAAGGAATTAATCATAAAGCAAGTATTAAAGAAGATGGATTTGTAGTTAAAGGTGAAGATACTATTAAATTTTTAGAAGAAAAACTAGCTTTATTAGGTCTTAATGAAAGAGAAGCTAATGAATTTATTGTATACTGGCTTCCTAAGTTAGAAGTTAATAAATATAATTATATTCGTTTTGAAACATTAGAAGAAATAAATGATTATATGCCAGTTTCAATTGAACCAAATCCAGATACTATTATTAGAGTATTAATGGATTATAAACCACTTGATAAAGAAATAGAAATTCAAGAACAAAAAATTAATACACCAATTCGTAATGGATTTACAGTTGTTGAATGGGGTGGAAGCTTAATTAGTAATAATTAAGTTTTTTTGACTTTAATATATTTATGTGATACAATATCGCCTCAAGAGGGGTGAATTTATATGCTTTCACTTGATTGTCTTGAAAATTTAAATACTGAATTATTTCGTAAAGGTAAAGCTAGTTTTAGCGATTTTAGAGAATTTAAAAAGAATGGCGAATTAGATGCAATGATAGATGCATTAGATATAATTCCAATTATGAGATATAAAGTAGAAACATATTTAAAACTTTTATTAAATGAACGTAATTGTAATTATTATAATAAAAAAGTAGTACTTGAAGCTCTTTTTCAAAGAGATCTAAGTCCTAATGCTGAATTTATGTTATGTTTATATTTTGATTGTGAAGGGGCTTATAGAGATATACCTACATTTTTATATAATATGATTGAAAAACTAGATTTGAAAGAATTTAAAGATGTAGATTATAATTATCTTGTTTATATTTTTCATAAATATTATCATTTAATTGAAGGTTATGATGTAAATTTTGGAAAATATGTGTGTGAATTTAAAAATAAACCATGTGGTTTTTTTACAAATTATAGTAATTTTGATGAGAGATATGAGCAAAACCTTTTGAATGTTTATGATATAGATGAGTTCTTTGTTTGGGCTGAACATAAAGTATATGATGAAGAATATGCATTACTTGAAGATAGTAAATATCGAAACAATGTTAGATGGGTAGCAAGAGAATATGGTGATGGATATGGTTTTGATGTATTAAGTTTTGATGAAGAAATAGGAAGAGAAAAATTAATTGAAGTAAAATCAGGTCGTAAAGAAGAAATTAGTTTAACTGAAAATGAAATAAAATGTATGCAAACATGTCATAGACATAATGCTGATTATTATATATATAAATATACATATAATGTAAATACTAATATGGTAGAAAGAAAAATATTAAAATATGATCCATTATCTGATTTACTTTGTGATAATGAGAATAATTTTTATACATATGATAAAAGTTATGAAGAAGATAAAAATGGAAATATGTGTGTAAGATTTAAAATTAATAAAATGAATGAATATCCAAAAATACTTGTTTTAAGATAGCTTAATTATTATTAAGCTTTTTTCTTGCATTTTAATTAATTAATAAGTTATAATTAATTAGGTGATTATATGATATATTTAGATTATTCTGCTACTTCACCAGTATCTGATGAAGTTTTAGATACATATATAAAAGTTTGTATGAATTATTCTGGTAATCCTAATTCACTTCATAAACTAGGATTTGAAGCAAATAGAATTATTGATGATGCAACTAATCAGATTGCTGAATTACTTAAAATTAAACCTAGTGAAATAATTTATACATCAGGTGCAAGTGAATCCAATAATACAGCTATTAAAGGAATTGCTAAAATGTATCAAAATAGGGGAAAACATATTATTACTACTAACCTTGAACATTCATCAGTATATGGACCCCTTTCATTTTTACAAAGTCAAGGATTTGAAGTTGATTTTGTGAATCTTACTAAAGATGGTATGGTAGATTTAGATCATTTAGAAAAACTAATTCGTGATGATACAATTTTAGTTTCTATTGCAGCAGTAAATAGTGAAATTGGATTAAGACAACCTATTGAAGCTATTGGAAAACTATTAAAAAAATATCCTAAATGTTTATTTCATAGTGATTTAACACAAAGTATTGGTAAATGTGATATTGATTTAACTGATGTTGATTTAGCTTCTTTCTCAGCCCATAAATTTTTTGGTATGAAGGGTGTAGGAGTTTTAATAAAAAAAGAAAATGTAAATATTGAACCACTTATACATGGTGGTAAAAGTACTACTAAATTTAGAAGTGGAACACCTAGTACACCGTTAATTGTATCAACTTCTAAAGCACTTAGACTTGCTCTTTCAAATTTAGATCGTAAATATGAATATGTTAAAGGTTTATGGTTTTATTTAAAAGATGAATTATCTAAAATAGATAATGTAATAATAAATAGTAATAGTGAATGCATACCACATATTTTAAATTTTAGTGTTTTAAAAGTTAAACCTGAAACTATGCTTCATGCTTTAGAAAAAGATAATATATATATATCAACACAAAGTGCTTGTTCTGATAATATAAGTAAATCACGTGCTGTATTTGCTGTCACTCTTAATGAAGAAATATCTCTTCATAGTTTAAGAGTAAGTATTTCGTATTTAACAACTAAAGAAGAAATAGATGAATTTATTAAATGTTTTAAAATTAGATTGAAAGAATTAATGATGAGGTAGTTTTATGAAAAAAATATTTATTTTATTTATTGTTGCTTTTTGCTTTTTTACATTAAATAATAATGTAAATGCTCAAGAAAAAGTTACTATTGAATTATTCTATGGGGATGGATGCCCACATTGCGCTAATGAAAAGGAATTTTTAAAAGAAATGCTTGATAAATATGATTATTTAGAAGTAAATTATCATGAAGTATGGCATAACGAAGAAAATAGTAAATTAATGAAACAAGTTGCTACTAAATTTGGTGATACTGTAAATGGAGTACCATATACAGTAATTGGTGATAAAACATTTTTAGGTTATAGTTCTAGTATAGCAACTAAAATGGAAGATGCTATTGTTGATACTCATAATACTAGTAATGATAGTGTTATTACAACTGGTAATAATACATTAATATCAACAAATACAAATATTCAAAATGATTTTATATCATATTTAAATAGAATATTTACTTCAATAATTAAATTGCTTTTTGGACTTTAATAAGTCTTTTTGTTTGTAGGTGATTATATGGATTTTCAATATTATTTTTTTCTATTTATTGTATATTCAATAATTGGTTGGATTATTGAAGTTATAGAAAAATTAGTAGAATGTAAACGCTTTATTAATAGAGGATTTTTAATTGGTCCTTGGCTTCCTATATATGGGGTAGGATCACTTCTAATAACTATTTTTTTACAAAAATATGAACATGACCCTATGGTATTATTTGTTATGGGAATGGTTATTTGTTCAATACTTGAATATATAACTAGTTTTGTTATGGAAAAAGTATTTAAAGCCAGATGGTGGGATTATAGTGACGATAGATTTAACATTAATGGTAGAGTAAGTTTTAATACTATGATTCCATTTGGTCTTCTTTCTGTAGTTCTTGTTTGCTTTTTAACACCTTGGATTACATCTCTTTATAATTTAATTAATAATCATCATTTAACAATAATAAATATTATAGTTTTTATAATTTTTATTACAGATGTAGTTATTACAATAATAGTATTATTATCAATAAGAACAGATAATAAATTATTAGAAAGAGATAATACAGAAGAAATGTCTAAAAAAGTTATTGAAGTAATTAAAAATCAAGGTTTTCTTTTTAAACGTTTATTAAATGCCTTCCCAGATTTTAGACATGTTGGAATAGTTATTCAAAAGAAATCTAAATTATTTCGTATTAAGTTAAAAAATTATACTGATAAATATATTCTTCGTAAAGAAAAAATAAAAGAAGAAAGAGATGAAAAATTAAATAAACTTGAATACAAATATAATAAAAAACGTGAAAAAATTAAAACTAAATCTTCAAATAAAATAGAAAATTTATCTAAGAAAAATAAATAATTGAGGTGATAATATGAATAAAATAATTGAAGTTAAAAATTTAACAAAAGAGTATAAAAATATAAAAGCAGTAGATGATTTATCATTTGATGTTTTTGAAGGAGAAATACTTGGTTTATTAGGACCAAATGGTAGTGGTAAATCAACAACAATTAATTCAGTTTTATCTCTTTTAAAATTTAGTAAAGGTAAAATAAAAATATTTGGTAAAGAAATGAAACCAGATGCTTATGATATTAAAGCTCAAATTGGTGTTGTTTTTCAAGAAGTATCTGTTTTTGATGAGCTTACTGTTTATGATAATATTGATTATTTTTGTGGATTATATATTAATGATAAAAATATAAGAAAAAATTATGTTGAAGAAGCTATTAACTTAGTAGGTCTTGAAAATTTTAAAAAATTTTATCCTAAACAATTATCTGGTGGATTACTTAGAAGATTAAATATAGCTTGTGGTATTGCTCATAAACCAAAAATTATTTTCTTAGATGAGCCAACTGTTGCTGTAGACCCTCAAAGTAGAAATAATATTCTAGATGGTATTAAAAAATTACGTGATAATGGGGCAACAATAATTTATACAACACATTATATGGAAGAAGTCGAAATACTTTGTGATAGAGTTATTATTTTAGATAAAGGTAGTATTTTGGCCATGGGAACTTGTGATGAATTAAAAGAATTAACAGCAAAATCTGAAAAAATTACTATTGAAGTTAATGATTTAGAAAATAATATTATTGATAAAATAAAAAAAATACGTAATGTTGAAGATGTGAAATATGAAAATGGTATTCTTTTAGTTACATATACTAAAGGTAAAGAAAATTTAGTACATATGGTAGATTTCTTGAAAGATAATAAAATTAACTATTCAAAAATATTTTCTGAAAGACCAACTCTTAATGATGTTTTCTTAGAACTTACTGGAAAGGAATTAAGAGATTAAAATGTTTTTTCATAATTTTAAATATAGTTTAAAAACATTATTAAGAAACAAATCATTAATCTTTTGGACTTTTGCTTTTCCATTAATTTTAGGCACACTTTTTTATATGACTTTTTCAGATATTAGCTCTAAAGAAAAATTAAATGTTATTGATATAGCAATCATAGATAATGAAGAATTTAAAAACAATAATATGTTAAAGTATTCATTTGATGTATTAAGTGAAGATGGTAGTGAAAATCAAATGTTTAATACTAAATATACTGATAAAGATGAAGCAAATAAATTAATTGAAGAAGATAAAATAGTTGGATATTTGTTAATTGAAGAAAATACTCCTAAAATAATTGTAAATAAAAGCGGTATTAATCAAACTATTTTTAAATATGTGACTGAAGAAGTATTTCAAAAAGGAAAGATGTTAGAAAATTTAGATTACAGTGCTATGAATCAAAATATACAAGAAATTATGAGTAGTGAAACTGTTAATTTAAATAATGTTACAAATGATAATTTGGATTATATAATGATAGAATTTTATACTTTAATTGCTATGGCATGTATGTATGGTAGTTTATTTGGTATGACTTCTATTAATTATAAAATGGCAAATATTAGTAGTGTAGGTAAGAGAGTAGCAATATCTCCTACTAAGAAAGGTACTACTATTTTAAGCAGTTTAATGGCTAGTTTTTTATTACAATTAATTGGCATAGTAATATTATTCTTATATACAATTTTTGTTTTACATGTTGATTATGGCTCACATATAGAATTTGTTGTTTTACTTGCTTTTGTGGGATCTTTAGCAGGACAAGTTTTAGGTGTATTTGTTGGATCTGTATTCAAAGTTGGTGAAAACAGTAAAATAGGTATTTTAATAGGTATTATAATGTCTTGCTGCTTCTTAGCTGGTATGATGGGTGTAATGATGAAATATGTTATTGATACAAATATACCTATTATTAATAAATTAAATCCTGTTAATATGATAACAGATGGTTTTTATGCCTTATATTATTACAATACTTTTGATAGATATTGGTTTAATATAATTAGTTTAGCAATTTATAGTTTAATACTTACAACAATATCTTTCTTTGTTATAAGGAGGCAAAAATATGATAGTATTTAAGACTTTCTTAAAAATATTAAATAAAAATAAATTTGTTGTTATCTTATATACAGCGATTTTACTTAGCTATGGTATTATTAATTTAAAATCTAATACTACACAAATGGATTTTACAGCTACTAAACCTAGTATTCTAATAGTAAATAATGATAAAGAAGAAGGTATTACTAAAAATTTTATAGATTATATTTCCAAAACAAGTGAAATTAAAGATATTAAGGATAATGAAGATGCAAGAAATGATGCCTTATTTTATGAAGATGTTCATTATATAGTTTATATTCCAGAAGGATTCAATGAAGATTTTTTAAATGGCGAAAAACCAGAATTAGATATAAAAAAAGCAACTAATTATAATTCTTCTTATGCAGAAATGATTATAAAAAGATATTTTTCTGTAGCAACCATATATCAAAAGTATATTAGTAATGAAGATTTATTAATTACTAAAATAAATGATACATTAGATCAAACAATTGATGTTGACATTAAAACAAAATTGGATACAACAACACTTAATAAAGCAGCATATTATTTTAATTTTGCTAGTTATAGTTTACTTGCATGTTTAATCTATATTATATGTATGGTACTTTCTATATTTAATAGTACTAATATTAAAAAGAGAAATATTATAAGTAGTACAAATTATAAAAAGGGTAATCGTATTTTATTATTATCTAATTTATTATTTGCATTTTGTATGTGGCTTTTATATTCATTAACTGCCATAATATGTATTGGTACATCCATTATAAATAATAATGGTTTAATACTTATAGGTA
>JAEETF010000061.1 GCA_016290195.1 Bacilli bacterium
ATGAGAGGAGTATTAGCTGATAATGAAATACCAGATAATGCTGGTGTAGCTATTGAATTTAATATTCCTCATACTTCTAATAGAATTGATTTTCTTTTATCTGGATATGATAAAAATAAAAAGAATTCTATTATTATAATTGAATTAAAACAATGGACTCATGCAGATGCAGTTCCTGGTAAAGATGGAGTAGTTTCTACTGTTACTGGTAAAGCACTTAGAGAAGTTACACATCCATCATATCAAGCATGGAGTTATGCAAGTTTAATTGATAGTTATAATCAAGAAGTTTATGATAGAAATGTCGGATTACATCCTTGTGCATTTCTACATAATTATGAATTAACTGATAATGACCCAATTAATAGTGAACAATATAGAGATTATATAAATGCAGCTCCAATGTTTGGGGCAAAAGATTTTGAAAAACTTAGAGATTTTATTAAAAGATTTGTCACAGAAGGTGATGACAAAGAAGGATTATATATTATTGAAAATGGTAAAATTAAGCCTTCAAAAATGTTACAGGACTCTTTTTCTTCTGTTTTGAAAGGTAATAAGGAATTTGTATTAATTGATGATCAAAAAGTTATATTTGAGGAAGCATTGAGAATTGGAATCAATGCCCATCTTCATAACGAAAAAAGTGTACTAATTGTTGAAGGAGGCCCAGGTACTGGAAAATCTGTTCTGGCAATTAATTTATTAAAACAGTTTTTAAATAGAAGTTTAAATAGTTTCTATGTTACAAAAAATAGTGCACCTAGAGAAGTGTTTAAGGCTAAATTGAAAATTGATAAAATGAGTGGATTAAATAATTTATTTAAAGGATCAGGAAGCTTTTATGATTGTGAACCGAATTCATTTGATGTTTTAATTGTAGATGAAGCACATAGATTAAATAAAAAATCAGGTTTATTTTCAAATTTAGGTGAAAATCAAATTAAAGAAATTATTAATTCAAGTATGCTTTCTATATTTTTTATAGATGAAAATCAAAGAGTTACTTTAAAAGATAATGGCTCTATTGATGAAATAAAAAAATATGCAAGATACTATAATGCTGGAATACATAAAATGGAATTGAAGAGTCAATTTAGATGTGATGGTTCTGATGGATATTTAGCATGGTTAGATAATGTGTTAGAAATAAGAGAAACTGCTAATTTTGATTTGGATAGTAAATATGATTTTAAAGTGTTTGATGATCCTAACGAATTAAGAAAAGCAATAGAAGAAAAAAATAGAATTAATAATAAATCAAGATTAGTTGCTGGATATTGCTGGAATTGGATAAGTGAAGGTAAAAACAAGTCTGATGTATTTGATATTACTATTCCTGAATATAATTTTGGAATGAGTTGGAACTTAGGTAATTCAAATACATGGGCAATTGATAAAGAATCTGTTAATGAAATTGGATGTATTCATACTTGCCAAGGATTAGAATTTGATTATGTTGGTGTAATAATAGGTGATGATCTAAGATATGAAAATGATCATATAGTTACAGATTATACAAAAAGAGCAAAGACAGATCAATCAATAAAAGGCATTAATAAAATAGCAAAAGAAGAAGGTATAGAAGAAGCAAAAAGAATTACTGATTCAATAATTAAAAATACATATAAAACATTAATGACTAGAGGAATGAAAGGTTGTTACGTTTATTGTACAGATAAAAAGTTACAAGAATATTTAAAAAATAGATAAAGCGGCTGAATTAGTCGCTTTTTGTAGTATAATATTAAGTAACATTTTAAGAGGTGATTTATGAGATATTCAAATAAACAGATAAAATGTATCCTAAGAATTCAAGAATTTTTAGAAATGTCCAATATGTTATCTAAGATGTATATTGAGTTTGATGATAAAGAACTATCGATTGTTAATCTAACTAACAAGAGCAGAGTATATAAGATATATTGTTCATCTATTTATAATTTGTTAGATGCCATAAAGCAATCAAAATATATATTTGGAAATTGTAAAAAATATTCTGATTTTGAAAATTTTATAAATAAAGAATTCTTCGCAAGTGGAGATAATTATTATGCAAATGTCAATTATAAATCTGATTTTTACAAAATAATGAAAACAATAAGAGATCAAGTTAATCATTATACTAGAGACGATGAAGATGATAATATGTTGTTTGAAATTTATATAGATTTCAAAATAATAGATAAATTACGATTAATAATTAATGATATTTTTTATGAAATATATAATAAATTAGATAAAAGTAAAATTGAAAATATTGTTTTATCAAAATCTAAGATAAAGTATTCTTTTGATAAAATGAGTGATAAAATTGATTTGATAGAACAAAAATGTAATGAATCTACAAATGAAGTTGATAAAATTTTTGCAAAAGAAAATCAAGAATCAATACAAATTTTAAGAGATTATTTTAATCCAAATAATATGTTTAAACTATTAAGTAAAGATGAAAATACAGAAAAGAAATATGATGCAATGGATAATAGAATGGATGAGATGTTTGAACAACAAATCCAATATGTTGATCAGAATGGAAATAATCAACAAAAAGCGGTTATAAATTTAATCAAAGATTTTACATCTAAAGAAATAATATCTAAAAATGATTATGAAAAAAGTATAAAAAAATTAACCGATGATTTAATGAAAATTGTTGAAAATAATAATAAAAATGAATAAATTTTAGGTACGTAATTAGATGCTTAAAGTACCTAAAAACATATAAATTTGTATAAACTGAAATAAACTAATATGTGCATAAACCCTTATAAATAAAGGGTTTTATATATTTTATAAATATTGACAAATAGGAACCTAATCGCCCCCTGAAGAGAGCAAATTTTTATTAGATAAGTTTCCTATTTTATAAAATATTTGTAATTTGTGTTATAATATGTTATATAGAATAAAGAATTATAAAGTAGGGATTGATAGTATGGATTTAGAATTAAAAAAATATTTTGATAATATGTTTTCTGATATTGATAATAATATTAAATTGGATGAAGATCAAATATCAGCTATAACAAATGAAAATGATTATGTTTTAATACTAGCAGGTGCTGGTACTGGGAAAACAACTACTATGGTTGGTAAAGTAAAATATTTAGTTGACATAAAAAAAGTTGATCCATCAAAAATATTAGTTATTAGTTATACTAAAAAAGCTGTTGAAGAATTGCAAGATATAATTAATGATAAATTTAATATAAATGCAGATGTAACTACTTTTCATTCTCTTGCTTATAAATATGTTAGAAAAATATTTAAAGATAGAAAATGCGATATAGTTGATTATAATATCAGAGAAGAAATTTTTTATGAATTCATGAACAAATTATATAAAGAAGGTAAGATGTATGATTTAATGAATACATTTACATCACAAACTACAAACATTAAATATTTTGGATATGGTGAAATATTATATAAAAATTATTATAAGTATAAAAGTTATGATGAATATTTTTATGCATTCAAAAAAATGAAAATTGAAGAAGCCTTAAATGTTGGTATAGAAAAAGTAGTAGATGAATTAATTGCAAAAAAAATTAATTATGATGAATATATAACTACTATTGAAGGTAAATTAGTAAAATCAGCTGCGGAAGCTATAATAGCTAACTTTTTATATAAACATGGAATTGATTATGAATATGAAAAAGAATATACTAGATTAGTGGCTGATAGAAAACCATATAAACCAGATTTTACTTTGAATTTGGGTGGAATACCAGTGTATCTTGAGTATTTTGGCTTAGATAATGAAAAGTATAATAGGATAAAAGAAAAAAAGAAAGAACTACATAATAAATATAATAATCGATTTATATGTTTAGAAAATATAAAATTGGATGAAATTGAATCTGTTTTGGATGTTAATTTAAAACAAATGGGCTTTATTTATAGAGATAGAAATTATGTTGAAATATATAATCAATTATTAGATAATAATAAGTTGACTGAAGTAAATAAATTAAAAAAATTATTTTATGATACTATTGGTCAAATAAAGGAAAATAAAAATAGAAGTGAATATATAAAAATAGTAAATGAATGTATAAATAAATGTGAAGATGAAGAATTGGTAAAACAATATAGAAAACAGTTTTATTATATAAATGAATTTTATTGTTATTATTCTAAGAAACTTATAAATACTGACATAACAAGATTTGATTATTCTGATTTAATGTTTTATTCTAATAAATATATGCTTGATAAACAATTCTTAAATGATTTAGATTATGACTATATAATTATTGATGAGTATCAAGATATATCAGATGGTGAATATACTTTAGCACGCAACACATCTAATAAAAGTAGAGCTAAAGTATTTGCAGTTGGTGATGATTGGCAAAGTATTTATTCGTTTAGGGGTTCAAATATATCATATATTACAAAATTTGGCAATTATTTTACAAATCCTACTGTATTATCAATTAGAAAAACATATCGTAATAGTCAAGAATTGGTTGATATAGCAGGTGCATTTATAAAGGAAAATGCTGATCAAATTAGTAAAGATTTAATATCATTTAAACATTTACTAAAACCAATACATTTTGTTCCATATGATGACAGAATTGATGGAATTAACATTGATGAATCATATGAGTATGAAAAGTTAAGAGAATTAATATTAAAAATTCATAAAGTTAGTCCAGATCATAGAGTGTTGATTCTTGGTAGAAAAAATAAAATGATCAGTAAAATATTTGAATATAACAAAGATTTCATTGATGATTTAAATACTAAAGTTAGAATAGAAAATATAGATGATTTAGAATTAGATGCGATGACTATTCATAAATCTAAAGGACTAACTTATGATGAGGTTATAATTATAGGAATGAATAAAAACTTTCCAACAGAAGAAATACCAAAGTTTTGGCTTATGAATTTGTTTAAACCACAATTACCAGATGAACCCATTAAGTTTGCTGAGGAAAGAAGAATATTCTATGTGGCATTAACAAGAACTAAAAATAATGTATTTATAATGTACAATCGTAATACTAAAAATAGAAGTGAATTTGTAGATGAACTTATGGAAATATGTAAGGAAAAAAATAAATAGAAATTGAAAAATAACAATATATAAAAAATGGTTTAATTTAAACCATTTTTTTATCTACTTCCTTTATAAATACCAGTTGCCATTGCAAGAAAGAATACTATAATATAAATAATTATCATTTTATTACCTCCTAACAGCTCTCTAAGAAAAATATATCAAATATTAAATATTAAGTCAAATTAATATAATTTTATTGACAAATAAAAATCAGCTATTTATAATAATTCATTAATATGGAGGAGATATAATGAAAAATGAAAGATTAGTTGGTTTATTTGAAGATATTAATGATCAAATTTATGATTGTGACACTGTTCAAATAAATGATGACTGTGAAATTCACAGATATGTTTTAAAAGATGGTTCTACATTTGAAATACCAGCTTTTAATACAACTTCAAAAACTTTAGAAATGATTAAACCACTTCATGAGGCTTTTAATCGTGAACTACCAAAGAATTCTACTGAATTAGCAGAATTTTGTGGTCAAATACTTGAAAATTTACAAGCTTTATTAGTGTTAAAGGAATTTGTAAGATATACTAATTTCCATCAACATGAAAATAGAATTAAAGGATTAGATGATGATGTAGTATCTGCAAGTAGTTATGTAAATAATTTACTTTGTATGGCTGCTGATCTTGCACCACTTTGGTGGGGCGAAAAAGCACCTAAATATCCTGAATTATCATACAATGATGAAAATCCAAATAATATTTTAGGTTGGGATCATAAACGTGATTATTTAATTTTTGGAGCTGCTAGAAATGTTATTTATGAACGTACTATAATGCATAATATTGCAAGTTCATATAAGCCAACAACTGGTATAACAGAAAATGAATTAATTGGAAGTATTAGAGAATTTAGAACTGCAAATATGGATTATTATCATACTATAAAGAAATATATGAAATAGGAAGTGTAAACTTCTTATTTTTTTATTGACACATATGTACTATTTTTTGTTAAATAATAATAGGTGGTGATTATTTTGAATTACTTATTAATATTAACTATTTTCCCAATTTTTTATTTATGTAAGTATATAAGTGATAAAGATATAAATAAAGAACCTAAAAAATTATTAAGACGAATATTTATTATGAGTATTTTTAGTGTAGTACCTATTATATTTTTAGAAATAGAATTAATGAAGTATTTTCCTGCTGATGATGCAAGCTTAGATTTTACAAATTTGTTTATAAATATTTTTATTAGTATTGCATTAGTAGAAGAAGGATTTAAGTATATAATTGCTATGATAAATTGTTATTTTAATAAAGAATTTGATGAGTTTTATGATGGAATTGTATATGGAGTATATGCATCACTTGGGTTTGCTTTAGTAGAAAATATTTTATATGTTTTTAATAATCTTGATGCAGCATATTCAACAGCCATATTAAGAGCTATAATATCTATTCCAGGTCATGCATGTTTTGGTATTGTTATAGGTTATTTTATAGCAAAAGCAAAATTTAGTAATAAAAATAAATTCATTAATTTGATACTTGGTTTATTAGTGCCAGCAATTTTACATACTATATATGATAGTTTAATATTTTATTCAAGTGATTTAAGTGTAGTATTATTTTTCTTATTTTATATTATTTTGTTTATTTATTGTTTTATATTAGTAAAGAAAGTTAGTAGGAATCAGTATCATGAATAATATAGATAAATTATATGAAATGATATTAGAAAGTAATTATATAGTTGCTTTTACTGGTGCTGGTATATCTACAGATAGTGGTTTAAAAGATTTTAGAAGTGAAGATGGTTTATATAAACAAAAATATGATTATCCAGCAGAGTATATGTTAAGTAATAGATGTTTTTTTAAAGATACTGAGTTATTTTATAAATATTATAAAGATAATTTTAATTGTTTAAATGTTAAACCAAATGATGCTCATAAATTATTAAAAAAATTAGAAGATATTGGTAAGTTAAAAGCAATAGTTACGCAAAATATAGATGGATTACATAGTAAAGTAGGGAATAAAAATATTTTTGAAGTCCATGGAACTATTTATGAAAATTATTGTACTTTATGTGGTAAAGAATATGATGTAAAAAAAGTATTTTCTAGTAGTAATATACCAAAATGTTCTTGTGGTGGAATTATAAAACCAAATGTTGTTTTATATGGTGAATCTTTACCAGAAAAAGAATATATGGAAGGATTATATCATATTAGTAAGTCTGATATGTTAATAGTTGAAGGATCATCTCTTACTGTTTATCCAGCAAGTAGTATGATTGATGCTTTTAGAGGAAAGTATTTAGTAATTATTAACAAAGATAAAACACCATATGATAATAAAGCTGATTTAGTAATAAATGAGAATTTAGCTAAAATATCTAGAGAAATAATGAAAAAATTAAATTAAAAAAAGCCTTTTGGCTTTTTATTTGTTTATCATAACACTATCATAGAATAGTGGTAAAAGTATATAACCTTTATCTTGCATGTATTCAATAAATTCTGGTAAAAGGTCAGTAGTAATTTTACAATAATCATGGAATAGAATTACTTCTATATTTTCATCAAGTGATTTTTTTAAGTATCCCCAAGCTTCACTTTGAGTTCTTAAATCCCAACCATCACCATCATATGCGTTCCAATCAACCCATCCATATCCTTTTTCTCTTAATGCTTCAATAATCGGATATTTGAGATTGCCAGCAGTACCAGATCCTCCTGGAAATCTAACAATTTTAGTTTCATAACCATTCGCTTCTTCTTTAATATGTTCATGTTGTCGCATTAAAGAATCCATAAAAGTATCAACACTATCATATAATCCTTTAAATATCGCATGAGTATAGGTATGATTAGCTATTGTATGACCACGTTTAATATATTCTTTAAACAAATCATAGTTATAAGTATCAGTTTCTTCATAATATACTTTACCATTAACATTAGTAGTAAAGAATGTGGCTTTAACATCATATCTATCTAAGATATCTAATACTTTATAAGTATTAAAATATGGACCATCGTCAAATGTCATATAAGCAATTTTTTTGTTTGATTTACCATCTTTTATATCTTGTTCTAATTGTTTAACTGTATTAAAAAATTCATTTTTAGTATTTTCTATTTCTTTATCTAAATCATTATATTTTTCAATTTGTTGATTTAATTCATTTAAAGATTTTTCTTTTTCTTTAAGAATATTTATATTTTCTTCATATGTGTTTTTTAGATTATCAAGAGATTTATTTTCTTTTTTAATTTTATTATTAATATCAAAATATAAATAAGTAGAAATAATAAGTATAGTTACTAGAAACATTTCTAGTAATATATATGGTAGTTTTATAGGCTCTTTTGAAGTTTTTCTAATTGTTTTTGCCATAATTTTAAATTTTCAACTTTATCTATATTATTTTTACTTATTTCATCTATTTTTTTATTAGCATTTTCAATTTTCTCATCTATATCAATAATGTCTTTTTTTATTTTTTCAATCTCTTTTTCTTGCATATCCACTTTTTTATTCTTATCATATTTATTTACTTCTAAGAATGTAAAAGTAGCTACTATTACAGTCAATATTGCTGTAATTAATAATACTTTTTTCATACTTCCAACCACCACTAATTTAATTATAATAAATTTCTTTTTTTAGTCAAGAAACAAATAAATAATAATGTAAATCAATAAAAAAAATATTTAATATGGAAAAATTTTGTTATAATTATAATAGGAGGATTTAGCATGGAATTTTTAAAAATAAGTGATTATATTAAAGTTGTAGTTATCTATTTGATTTTTATGATAGGTGCAACTCAATTAAGTGATAATTTTACAGAATTTATTATTTCTTTATTGATTATATCTTTAAGTGCTGTGTTAATTTTATTTATCAAAAATGAAATATATAGGTCTAGATTTAAAAGACAAGCTAGAATAGAACAATTTATTGAGGATGAAAAAGAAAAAATTAAAAGTAGTAATGATGAACAATAAAATGTGAATAAAAAAATTTATTTCTTCCACAATAAAGTTGAGGAGGAATAAAATGACACAAAAAGAATTATCATACGTAGAAGATGCAATTGGACATGAAGAAAGTATTATAAGTATTTGTAAAGAAAATTATAATATGTTAGAAAGTAAAGAATTAAAAGATTTTATGGAAGAACAAATTAATTGTCATACTACTGATAAAGAAAGACTTATGAATTTATTGGAGGAAAAATCTAATGAATGATAAATTATTAATGGAAAACTATTTATTAGTACTTAAAAGTACAGTAGAAGTATTTGTACATGGAACTCTTGAAAGTAGTAATCAAGATATTCGAATGACTTTAAAAAGTGGGCTTAATGATATTATGACTTGTCAAGCAAATACCTATGATGAAATGACCAA